>WJKQ01000124.1 GCA_014728975.1 Candidatus Peregrinibacteria bacterium
ATATTTGGAGGGGAAGTTATGGAATAGTAAACTGATCAGACAATTTGCGTTGCTCCTTTCCGGTGAGGGCGCGGCCAGTGCCGCGCCCTCACCTTTTTTAACTCAGGATTCGCACAGATACGAGCTGTCCTGAGGGTGGAGAGCATTTTTCAATACTCTCATCAGCCATGGGCGGCTGATGTTTTTGGCTCCTTCGAACACATTGTTGAAGGCACACCCCCCCTTAGTATCTTGCGCGCCGCAAAGAAGACCCGAGAGGGCAGCCCTCTCGGCGTAGCTCTCGTACCATTCTCCGCTTACGTCCGAAAAGAGTTGCCCTTCACAGGGCTTGTCAGGGATATCGAAGGCCAGTACCACCAACTTGGTGGCCTCCGCCCTGTTGAGCGGAATGTACGGCCTGAAAGTCCCATCCGGATATCCCGTAATCAGTTCGGCCTGGGCCAGGATTTCCACTTCTTCCCAGCAGTAAAGGTCGGCAGGTACGTCCGGGAAAGAGGGGCCGGTCGCCACGAAGTCGAAATTCTCCTCCGGGAAAGCGAACAGTTTCAAGAGGGTCGCGAACTCGCAACGACTTACGATATCGCAGTTTTCGACAGGAGGACAGTAGGAGTCCGTATCCTCCACCTTGGTTGTGGACATGTCCTGGGCTGTGGTCATGTCCGGTTCACTGCATTTATCCATATCCTCGCATTCAGTGCAGTGTCCGCAGTCGGACTCCTCGCACTGGCGGCAGTTGTTGCTGACGCCGCAGGAAATTGTGAAGATAAAGATGATAGAGATGACGACGACGAAATTTTTGGCCATTTTTAAAATCCTTTCTAGGAAGTATTTGGAATATTTGAGACAACGCAAATTGTCAATTTTCATTCTGTCATTGATGGTGAATGAAGAAATATCTGAAGAGATTTTCTCATCCAGCCCAACCAGACAGGAAATTTACTATAGGCCGATATTTATACTTTGTCAAGCTAGGGTTTATTCTTTTATATCATCCTTTGAAAGGTTTTTTCATTCAATATTTTTATACCAAGGTTTTTTGCTTTTTTGAGTTTTGAACCCGGTTTTTCTCCTGCAATCAGAAAATCTGTATCTTTTGTAATAGAAGAATGGACTTTGCCGCCTTTTTGTTTGATTAATGTTTTAATTTGGTCACGGGTATAGGATTTCAAGGAGCCTGTGACAACAAAGCTTTTTCCGGCAAGTTTTCCCGAGGTTTTTAAATGGTCTATTTCCAGTTTTATTCCGACTTTATAAAGTTTTTTGAGATATTTTTGATTTCTTCCTTCGTTAAACCATTTGTATATAACTTCTCCCACCTTTTCTCCGATTCCATCAATATTTTTAATTTCGTCCAATGAAAAACTTGTAACTGTTTCAATAAGATCCAAAATTGAAAATTTCTCTTTTGATTCTTTTTTATTTTCAGCTTCAAATAAACTCTGTTGTGGTTTTTCTATTTTTAGTCTTTTTATATTTAATTTTGATTTTTTTTTGTGTCCGACTACAAATTTTGCAAAATCATAACTGCTTTGTTCGCCCAAATATCTTATTCCAAGAGCAAAAATAAAGCGATCCAGAGGTATATTTTTTGTCGATTGAATGTTTTTTATAAGGTTCTCCGCACGCTTATCCTTAAAAAGTTTTAGAGTTATTAGATTTTCTTTTGTAAGAAGAAAAATATCAGCAGGGTCCTGAATAAATCCTTCATCTATCAGCTGTATGACAACTTTTTTTCCCAGTCCGTCGATATTAAATCCTTTTTTGGAGACAAAATGATTAATTTTTTCTTTTTCAACGGCATAACAATTCGGATTGGTACACTTATGAGCCGCTTCCCCTTCTTTTCTTATGATTTTTGATCCGCAGACGGGACATTTATCAGGAAATTTAAATTTTTTTTCCTTTCCTGTTCTAAGGTCTTTTATCACTTCCACAACTTCAGGAATAATATCTCCGGCTTTTTGAATAATTACGGTGTCCCCTATTCTTACTTCTTTTTTTTGTATTTCATCTTCATTGTGAAGAGTTGCACGGGAAACCATGGATCCCGCAACTTGGACAGGCTCCATTATCGCAACGGGTGTTATTGTACCTATTCGTCCGACCTGTAAAGTTATATCCAGTACTTTAGTCGCCGCCTGTTCAGCGGGAAATTTATAGGCTACAGCATAACGTGGAGCTTTAGCTGTATATCCCATTTTTTTCTGCTGATCAAATTCGTTGACTTTTATTACAATTCCATCGATTTCGTAAGGAAGACTGTTTCTTTTTTTTGTCCATAAATTACAAAAATTTATAACCTGATCTATGTTTGTAAATTTTTTGTATTTTTTACATGTTTTAAGTCCGAGTTTTTTAAAATTTTTTAAAGCTTCCTCCTGGGAATTTATTTCATTTTCAAGATTATTTTTGTCGGTATGGTAAAAAATCATATCGAGTCTTCTTTTTTCGGCTATTTTTGGATCCAGCTGTCTTATAGTTCCTGCTGCGGCATTTCTGGGATTTGCGAATTTTGGTAGGTTTTTCTTTTCCTGTTTTCTGTTTATTTTTTCAAATTCTTTTTTTGGAATGAAAACCTCTCCCGACACTTCAATATTGACATCTTTATTTAATCGAAGAGGTATACTTTCTATTGTTTTGACCGTATGTGAAACATCTTCGCCTTCAAAACCATTTCCTCTGGTCAGTGCTTTTACAAAAACTCCGTTTTCATACTGAACGGTTATATTCAACCCGTCGATTTTCAGTTCACAAACAAATGTAATTTTGCCTGAAACCAATTTTTTAATTCTGTTATACCATTCCTTAATTTCCTCTTGTGAAAAAACATCAATTAAACTTTTTTTAGGAGTTTTATGGTCAACCTTGTTAAATCTTCCTGAAAGTGCACTGCCTACTCTTTGTGAAGGCGAATCTGGAGTGATAAATTCCGGATATTCACTTTCCAGTTCTATAAGTTCGCGCTTCAAAGAATCTCTGACAGATTCTTTAACTTCAGACCGGTCTAAAACAAAATATTTATAGTTTAATTCTTTTATTTTTTCTTTAAGTTTTTTTATTCTTAATTTTACTTCGTTCTTATTCATTAAATTGATTTATATACTTAATTTTGCTATAATTTAAGGATTAATTCAAGCATTATATGAATAATATTGCGAAAGGTGAAAAAGAACAGAAATCAGTTTTTGTTGATAAAAAAACCCAAGAGGAATTAAACAAGCCTCTTTCGGATCCTATTGGTATAAGTCGGGAAAATCATGATTTTCTTGAAAAAATAGTAGATTTGATCGAAAAAGAAAAAATAGATTTATATAAACCGGAAACACTAATTAATCGGGAATATTACGATAAACTCACAGAACGAGAGCAAGGAAAAGCTGACTTTGAAGCGGTAAATTTACTATCAGCCTTAAGAGAAATAAAAGATCTTTACGATTTGGGAAAAATTGATACCTATCAAATGCAGAATCTTCTGGAAAGGATTCGAAATACAAAAGAAAGACTGGAAGAAGAAGGCGGGGATTTATTTATTATTTAAAATAAGTATAATAAATTAGAAGATAATAAAATGGCAGACGAACCAAAAACAAATACTGGAGGTGCAGCAACCGGGACCGTTTCCGCCGGAGGTATAATGATAGACAAAAATAAATCTGCGGAAAAGTACCTTAAAGAGGCAGAAAATAAATATATCGTACCACGACTCGTGAGGGAAAAATTTCCGGATCTTATAAAGCTTATTTACGAAACCGAGTCCATGAACGACGAAGAACGCGAATATTGGCTTCAGATCATGCCGATTATGAGTGAAGAACAAATTATCAAATTCAGGGATATTCTTGTAAATGAAAAAGAACAGCTCGAAAGGCTGGATCGGGAATACGAAAAAGAAATTTCCAAAATCGGAAAAAAAGAAATAAGAGAAATAGATGAAGAAAAAATCAGAAAAAGGATGAACGAAATAGAAAAAGCGGAAAAAGCTCATGATGAAGTTGAGAAATCCGAGGAAGAGGCTCTTTTAAAAAAGCTTGAGAATATTTAAATTTATCTTGAGATTTTATTGTTATCGCTGATCTGTTTTGAATTTACCTGTATGGGTTTCGCGGCTACTATTAATCTTTTTAAATTTGTGCCTACGGGTGTACAGGTTATTAATGTCAGTCTGTCGTCGGGAGTTTGTTTAAGTACATCTATATCTTCCGGCAATACAATTTTTATATCGGAAACTTCGTATATGTATTTATCCTGTTCATAATAAATCACAATTCTGTCGCCTTCCACTACGTTATGCAATAAGGCAAAAACATCTTTAAAACGTCCAGGATCCCATGGAAAATATGAACTGTGCCCGGTAATAGCGACGTTACCCGACTGTCCCGGCAAGGATGTCCCCGGATAATGAACCACTCCTCCGCGTAATGCTTCCTGCATTTCGTTTTCAAGGGCGTCCCAGTCTCTTCTGATTAAGTTTTCACTGCTTATTCTTACAATAGGTATGTTCTGATCGATTCTCGGAATAATAATTCTGTTATCGCTTGGGGCGATTTCCAAGTTCAGAGGAGGAATCTGTTTTTTTTGTATTTCAGGATCCTTGCTTACTTCCAATTTTTTTTCTTCATATACAATCTCTTTTTCCTCAACCAGTTCTTCCATAGGTCTTTCTATTTCAATACCCCGGATTTCCCTGTATTTATCTTTTGCAATCTGATAATAGGCGGACCAGTTTAAGAGTAAAAATCCAATTACAAGTATTATCGCGCTTGCAATAATTTGTCTCGCAGCATTTCTCAAAATACTTCCCAATGTTCTTTTTTTACCATTGGGTACCAAGTTATTGTTTTTTACATTTTTTTTTGGTTTTGGTTCTTTTTTTTGTTCCGTTTTTTGTTCCGTTCCCGAATCATTTGTTCGATGTACATGCAACTTGAAATATTTTTTTTCGTCTTCTTCCTTTGACATAAAAATTCTTATGATTCTTAATATTATAGGGTTTTTTTAAGGTTTTTTCAATAGAGAAGCTTTGATATTATATTGACGGGTATTAATGCAAAAGTTGACTTATAGTGCTTTTTGTGGCATATTTTTAATACTCTTTAATCGATATATTTATGGAAAAAAATAAATACAATAAATATATCAATCTCGAGGAACTGATGGAAAAGTCAGGTAAATATTTACCTGATTTTGACGAAAATCGCTTTAGGAAAGCTTTTGAATTTTCAGAAAAAGCTCATAGAGGGCAATTTAGAAAGGATGATAAAACTCCTTATTTTATCCATCCTTTAATGGTGGTAAAAAAGTTAGTTGATATTCATGCCGATGAGGATATTTTGATTGCTGCAATGCTTCACGATGTTCCGGAGGATACGGAACACACTCTTCATGAAATAAATGAATTATTTGGAGAAAAAGTATCTTTTCTGGTTGATGGAATCACAAAGTTATCAAAGGTTCAATACAGGCATAATATGCCTGAAAGGCAGGTGGAATCGCTTAAAAAGCTTTTTCTTCACAGCGCTAAAGATCCAAGAGTTATTATAATTAAACTCGCGGACCGGCTCCATAATATGAGTACTCTTTACAATATTCCGGAATCTGAGAAACGTCTTAGGATCGCCAGAGAAACTCTGGAAATATTCGTTCCGATGGCAAATTTGCTGGGAATACAGGACTATAAAGCAAAACTCGAAGATCTTTGCTTCAAATATTTATTCCCAAGCGAATATGAAAAACTAAAAAATGAATTGGAGGCCAGAAGACAAAAAAACGCACCTGACTTAAAAAATTTTATTGATACCCTTAAAGATTCTTTCAAAAAAATTGATTTAAATGCAGAAATAAGTGAAAGAAAGCAAAATCTTTACACTATTTATAAGAAATTGTCGGCCAAAGGCAAATCTCTTGATGAGCTTGAAGACCGGATTACAGTAAGGATCATAATGAAAACAATCCCCCATTGTTATGAGGCGCTGGGAGTTGTTCACGGGCTTTTTACTCCAAAAATAAGTAAATTTAAGGATTACATTGCCAGTCCAAAAATTAACCAATATCAAAGTCTTCATACTATGGTTTTTGGGATTGACGGTATTTTGACCGATGTTCAGATCAGGACAAAAGAAATGCATCTGGAGGCAAAATATGGTATTGCCGCAAATTTCTTTAAAAATAAAAAAGGTGAGATTTCTGATGATGTACGTTCATCTTGGGTTAATAAGATTATTGAAATTGAAAAAAATATGAAAGCTTCCGAGGATTTTCTTGAAGGACTCAAGCTGGATATTTTTCAGGAAAGGATATTTGTGTTTACTCCAAAAGGGGAAACCATCGATCTTCCAAACAAAGCCACGGCTATTGATTTTGCCTATTGTATACATTCAGATGTAGGAAATCGTGCGTTAAAAGCAAATATAAACGGCAAAGACATGCCTATAAATACTGAACTCCATACCGGTGACGTTGTAAAAATTATCATTGATAATGATATTGTTCCATCTTTATCCTGGTTATCATTTGCCAAAACCAATTTAGCCAAAAGCAAAATTCATACTTTTCTAAAAAAAGTCGGCAAAAAGCGAAAATTTGGTGAAGGGCACAAAATTTTACAGAAAGAGTTTGATATAGCCGGTTTGGGGCTTGTCGAAAATATTCCTATGAAAAAGTTAAACGCTCAGATTATTTCAAAATTCGGTAAAAAATACAAAAATCATAACGATCTCTATAATTCGGTTGTTGAAGGTGATATAAAAGCTGTTGATATAGCGAAATCGTTGAGAAAATCTTCCAAAAAATATATGGGCGGAGTAAAAGTAAACGTTAAAGTTGTTGCGAAAAATCGTTTTGGATTATTAAAAGATGTTTCAAACGTTTTTTATAAACATGCCATTGATATTACCTATCTTAAAGGATGGACACATTCCAAACAACAAGACGCATATTTCAATGTGCAGGTTTTAGTTAACGATCTAGAAAATATTGGACATATTTTTGATGAACTTGAACAGGTTGACGGGGTAAAATATATTTACAGAATACCAAATCTTGCTGTGTATATTTCTTACGGACTTGTCTTATTGACAGGCTTTTTTTGGGCTTTTCATCCTTTATTTTTCAGATGGTTTATTCATTCTGACTATATTGATTATAATTCTATAGTTACAAGTCTGGTTATTTATTCCAGTCTTTTTCTTCTTTTTATTTTAGTCTTATTTACGACTTATATTATGAAAAATTATCTTCCGTTTGTACGAAAAAAAAGGCTTTTTTGGATTGTAGTTTTCGGTTTTCCGATATTGGCAGTTTCAATACTTCTTTTTGAACTTTTTTATTACAATCTTCGTTTAAGCTGGTTAGCTATTTTAATTGAACTGTTAATTATTTATTTATTTCTTGGGAGAAGTTTTTTGAGTTTTAGAAAAAATAATATTTAAGTTGAGAACTTAAAATGCATTACATCTCCGTCTTTTACCTGATATTCTTTTCCTTCCAGTCTTATCAGGCCTTCTTCTTTTGATTTTATTTCTCCTCCTGATTTTACAAAATTTTCCCAGTCGACGACTTCGGCTTTTATAAATCCTTTTTCAAAGTCCGTGTGAATTTTTCCTGCCGCCTTCGGTGCAGTATGTCCTTTATTCACCGTCCAGGCACGTGTTTCCTTAGGCCCCGAAGTGAAAAAAGTAATCAGGTCCAGTGCGTTGTAAGCGGATATTATCAAAGCATTTAATCCGGTTTTCTCAAGTCCCAGAGATTTAAGGTATTCGGAAGCTTCTTCTTCATTAAAATCACCCAGTTCTTCCTCCACTTTTGCACAGATAGGGATAATTTTATCTTTATTTTCAACTTTTAAAATGTCGGCGAATTTCTGCATGTCTATATTCCCCAATTCGTCTTCATGAACATTTACGATGTATAAATGAGGCTTCATGGTAAGAAGATTCAAATCTTTCAATATTTCTGTTTCTTCATTTGTCATTTCCATATTACTCGCAAGAATTTCCGCTCTCAGACCTTCGTTAACTCTTTCCAAAAGTTCAGCATAATTTTTCTTTTCCTTTTCTCCGGATTTTGCATCCGTCTTTGCTTTTTCCAACCTTTTTTCCATAGTCTGAATATCCGCCAAAAGCAGTTCGGATTCGATAATTTCGCGGTCAATTTTTGGATCAAGACAGTCATGAACATGCGTAACATTTGGAGCTTCAAAAAATCTTACCACATGGCCAATTGCATCACATTCCCTTACATGAGATAAAAATTTATTACCAAGTCCCTCGCCTTTATGCGCCCCTTCAACCAGACCGGCGATATCAACAAATTCGATTGTGGTAGGTATCACTTTTTCCGACATTGAAACTTCAGAAAGAGATTTAAGCCTTTGATCAGGCACCTCTACAATTCCCATGTTCGGTTCAATGGTGCAGAAGGGGTAATTTTTTGCTTCTGCACTTTTTGTTCTTGTCAAAGCGTTGAAAAGTGTTGATTTCCCAACGTTTGGTAATCCTAATATTCCAATTTTTAGTGACATATTATTTTAGTAAATTTTGTATTTTGCCAAGCTCTTCTGCTTTTATCTGACCTTTTGCTGTTTTCTCCGATATTTTAATCGGCGCATACATCAGATAGTTTCCCAGTAAATGTCCCGCTGTTCTTGTTATTTTTCCTTCTTCTCCCATACAGACACAAATCGCTTTTTGATCTTTATAATATAATTCACTCAATATTTCCATCATTGACAAACTATCTAAAAATGTATTGGCATAACATGCAATTTTAACAATTTCTGCATTTTTTTCAAGCATTTTATCGATTATTTTTAATAATTCTATTTTTGGCGGTGTCTTTCCGTAATCGTGAAAAGAAAGTATTATTTTGGTTTTCGGGCTGATTTTTTTTACCTTTTGAATGATTTTAATCGGTGTATTTACATCAAAGTCAACGTATTCCAATGGATATTTTAGTATTTTTTCCAAATTATTGAGCTTTGTTGATTTATATATATACGGTCTTTTTTTTAAATCGAATATTTTTTTTAATTCTTTATCATGAAATCTTTCCAGTTCATCAAACCAAATTTCAATAATGTCAGCCAGTTTTTGCGCTGTTTTTAATTTTTTTTCAAAAGAATCCGGTGATATTTTTTTAACAGGTATACAAATCATCAAACGTCAATCAAAAGTAATCTAAGTGTTTGTTTTACATTATTTATGTCAGAAAAATTAGGATAAATGAGGATACTGTGAACTCTTCTTAAATTATAATAAATAAGTGAATTTAATTTGTTATTTATAATAATATTTGGTTTTTCTTTTTTTAGAAATTCCGCCAGTTCGACCGGTTTTTTCTGTTTTTTTGATAATTTTTTAGAATAAAATTTCTTAACCTTCCCTTTTTCCACGTACGCAAAAAGATATGCTTTTGTTTCTTTTATATTGGATGCCAGTTTTGACTCGAGTCCTTCCCCACTTTTTACCGGAAATCCAACTTTTACTTTTTCTATCTCCGATATATGGGTATATATGGAAAAATCTTTAATATATGGATTTAAACTTAAAACTTTATTTTTCAGTATTTCCAGTTCTTCTCTAAGATCGCCAATATCCGCGTAAGGATTGATTTCTATAAACGCTTCTCCAAAAATAAATGTGCCTGCTCTTCTCAGCCTGATTTTTCTTATTCCCAAAACAAAGTCTTTCTCTTTTTTAAAGACACCTTTAATTTTTTTTAATAATTTTGGGTTATCCCAGTAATCCAGTAGGAAAAATAATGATTCTTTGCTGCTGAAAATCCCTACTTTAAGTATAAATAATGAAATTAAAATCGTTACCGTGCCTTCAACGTAAGGAATCTGTTTGTAATTGGCAATAATTGAAATCAATATTATAAATCCGGCAAATACATCCATTTTTTTATCTTTCGCGTTTGCTATCAATGAAAGCGAATTTACTTTTTTTCCGGCAGTTTCGAGTTTTTTTGATAATCTTATGGAATGTAAAATTGCAAGTATTGTTGCCGTAATCGCAAAATATCGATACTGTCCTTCGGTAGGATCTTGTACTGTTTGAATTCCGTCTTTGAATATTTCAATCCCTGCATAAATTATTCCAAGCGAAATCAGAAAAGCCGCAAAGGTTTCTATTTTATAGTATCCATATTCAAATCTTTTATTCGCACTTTTTCTTGAAAGTTTTAATCCGAAATACGATGCAAAAACACCTAAAGTATCAGCGAATGTACTGATAGAATCGGCTATAACAACATGCATTCCCGTTACAAGTCCAGCAGTTAATTTTATTATACCCAATCCAAATAAATGAAAAATCGAATTTCTCGCGACTTTTTCACCTTCTTTTAAGGTGCTTTTATTCATACTGGTATTTTATTATAAATCTTAACCTTTCAGCAACAAATTTATAAAATCCGGCTAATTAATACATTTTTTCCTTTACTTTTTTAAATTAATGACTATACTAATGGCCTCTTGCTATTATAAATATATATTTTTTAACTTAAAATATCATGAAAAAGTTGTTATTTACTCTCGCAATTCTTTCTATGACTTCTGTTTTAGTCGGTTGCGCGCCAGCCGGTGAAGAAACAGAAGCACCCGCGGAAGAAACCGCTGATGAAGTTGTTGAGCCCGAAGTAGCTGAAGATGAGGAAGAAGCTGTTGAAGAAGACACTACTGAAGAAGATACTGCTGAAGAAGATACTACAGAAGAATAAAAGCAATTTGCCAGCTTATAATTACGCGAAGCTAAAATTTCTTTTTTGGCTTCGCTTTTTATTGTGTTTTAATAATAATAATTAAATTTTTTACATGAATATACTTGTTACAGGAGGAGCAGGGTTCATTGGATCAAATTTGTGTTTTAAGTTAGTTAATGAAGGCCACAAAGTTTACTGCATTGACAATTTTTACAGCTGTAAAAAAGAAAATATTTTGTATTTAAAAAAATATTCCAATTTTAAGTTTATTGAACACGATATTATTTTTCCTTTACCAAAAAAAGTTTCAGAAACGATATTTGACCAAATATATCATTTAGCGTGTCCGGCTTCACCCGTAATTTATCAAAAAGATCATATCTATACTTTAAAAGTAAATTTTGAAGGGACATTAAATATACTTAATTTCGCAAAAAAACAATTCGAAAAATTTAATGTAAAACCAAAGTTCTTGTTTACTTCCACTTCCGAAGTTTACGGAGATCCAGAGGTTAATCCCCAAACTGAAGATTATCGCGGTAATGTTAATCCACATGGTATTCGCAGCTGCTACGACGAGGGGAAAAGAGCCGCAGAAAGTTTATGTATGAATTTTTGGAGGAAATATAATTTGCCAGTCAAAATTGTAAGGATTTTTAATACATATGGACCTAAAATGGATCCACAGGACGGCAGAGCCGTTTCAAACTTTATTATTCAGGCACTTAAAGGGAAAAATCTGACAATTTACGGTAAGGGTAACCAGACACGCAGTTTTCAATATATAGGAGACCTGATCAAAGGAATGAATCTTTATATGGGACTGGAAGAAAATTATTCCGGACCGGTAAATTTAGGTAATCCTGAAGAAATTTCTATAATTGATCTTGCAAAAATTATTATTGAACTTACAAATACGAATGTTGGTCTGGATTTTTATGATCTTCCCAAAGATGATCCCACAAAACGCTGTCCGGATATTTTACTTGCTTATAATAAACTTGGATGGAAGCCAGAAGTAAATATTAAGAACGGTCTTAAAAAGACGATTGAGTATTTTAGATCAATAGTATAAATTTATGACCAATGGGCAATATATTTATTTTAATCAGTGTAGCTCTTAACGTACTTGGTCAGACTGCTCTTAAAGGAGGTGTAAACAAACTTGGAGCTTTAAGTTTGACTTTAAACAGTATTTTTAAAGCTTTTACAACTCCTCTTGTTTTATCGGGATTGTTTTTATACGCTGTAAGCAGTATTTTTTGGATTCTTGCATTGTCCCATAAAGACCTCAGCTACGCGTATCCAATGTTGAGTTTGGGCTATATTGCAGTTGTTTTAATGTCCTGGGCGATTTTGGGTGAACAGGTTACTATTATACGTTTTTTAGGTGTAATCCTTATTTCATTCGGAATATTTCTTGTTTTTAAAAGTGCATGAAAAATTTTAATAAAGTTTCAATCGTGGTTCCCATTTTCAATGAGGTGAATACTTTGGAAAAAATTATTACCGAAATTAATAACGCCTCCCTTCCAGCTGATTTAGAAAAAGAGATTATACTTGTCGATGATTATTCTACAGACGGAACAAGGGAAATTCTAAAAAAATTGGAGGATAAATATAAAATTATCTATCATAATAGAAATATGGGCAAAGGTGCGGCCTTAAGAGATGGTTTTAGTAAGGTCACAGGAGATATTGTTATCATACAGGATGCTGATCTTGAATATGATCCACGGGAATATAATAAACTGTTAACTCCAATATTAGGCAATAGGGCAGATGTTGTTTATGGTTCACGCTTTTTGGGAGGTGAACCACGAAGAGTTCTTTTATACTGGCATTCTTTTGGAAACCGTTTTCTTACCGGACTTTCAAATATGTTTACAAATATCAATCTTACTGATATGGAAACCTGTTATAAAGTATTCACCAAAGATGTTATGGATGTAATTCTTCCAAAATTAAAATCAGACCGTTTTGGGTTTGAGCCTGAATTTACAGCAAAAGTAGCAAAAGAAAAAGTTAGAATATTCGAAGTCGGAATTTCTTATTTTGGTCGTACTTATGCCGAAGGTAAAAAAATTAACTGGAAAGACGGTATTGCCGCTTTCTGGCATATAATCAGATATAATTTATTTAAATAATATGAAAAGGGGGCTAATTTTAACAATTCTTATTGCTGTTCTGGTGTTTGGAGCATTTTTAAGACTTGATCATATTAACGATGAAAGTCTTTGGCTTGATGAAGGTATAACTTATTATAATAGCAGCGGCGAAAGTTTTACTGAAATCTGGGATAAAACAGCAAAACTGGATCAATCTCCGCCATTTTATTATTTTATCACGCACGGCTATCTGGAAATATTTGGTGAGAATGAATTTGGCTTCAGGTTTATTTCTGTGATTTTTGGAGTTTTATCAATTTTATTTTTATATTTGTTAATGGCAAATATGTTTAATAGAGAAACCGGAGTGTTCGCAGCATATTTATTGGCAATTAATCCTTTTCACATCGGTTTTTCCATAGAAAGCAGAATGTATATGCTGCTTACTCTTGAAGCAATAATGGCTTTTTATTTTTTATATAAAGCGCTAACTCATGAATCGCGAGGTTACGGATGGTGGTTTGGTTTTACTGTGACTTCCATTTTAGGTTTATATACTCATAATTTTTTCTTTTTCGTACTCGCGGCTTTTGCATTTGTATTTTTGGTTTTATGGATAAATTCAAAGAAAAAAACAGGAAAATTACTAATGGGTATATTAAGTTCTCTAGTTTTAATTATTAGCTATATCCCCTGGTTTCCTAACTTTTTGAAGCAGCTGCAGGTTGACAGGTATTGGATGGCTCCAAATTCATGGGCTGACCTCAAAAATTATTTTTTGGATTTTGCGAATGACAGTTCATACATACTTTTAGCAATTATTTTTCTTATTGTTGTAGGAATAATATGGAGTTTTTCCCGAATTCGTTCGCTCGAATATAAAAAAGGTATTTTTGCTTCGTTGTCCTTAATTGTTTTTATTTTTGTAGGAATAGGTCTTCCCTTTACTTATTCAATCATTTTTGAACCTATATTGAAGATCCGTTATGTTGTTTATCTGCTTCCTATTTTTATAAGTCTTACTGCTATTGGCCTTTATGCGCTCAGAAGATTTCATATTATTTTTCCGATTTTTATTCTGATTGCCGCAACTTATTTATTTTCACCATGGCAGGCTTCAGCTTATCCCGCTGAGTTTGGAGAAGATTATCGTAAACTTGATGTTATCGTTTCAAAAGATCCCGATCCTGTTATTGTTCATACTCCATCTATTGCTCACGTTATAAATTTTTATAATAAGGGCTTATACGAAATATATCCTTTTCCTTACAGTGATGATCTTACCGAATATAATATTGATAAAAACCACAGATCGAAATTTATTGACCTTTTAAGAGATTTTATCAGTTTTTATCTTGTAATTTCACATACTCACGAAAATCCTCCAGGATTGCTTTATATATGGAGTGATTCGGTATGTGATGAAAGCTATGAAATCGATGTTAAAGGGATGCAGGTATATCATTTCTCAGCATGCCGATAAGATTCAAATAATTCCTCTTTGGTTTCCGGGTGCCGGATCGATTTATGAGATCGTTCTTTCCGTAATATGGCCAAGTGTTTTTTAATCTGTGATATTAATCTGTCTTTTGAGAGATCTACAGCTTTTGTAATTGTATGACTTGTTTCCTTTGCCACCAATGTTTTGTTGGGCAGTGTGAGACAAAATTCTACTTCATAAGCATCATGCTTATTAAATTTCTCAATCGATGCTTTTAAAAGCCGGGCATCGTATGCGAATTTTGTCAGAAGGCTTTCGATCGAATCAATTTTTTGGTTAACGTAGTCAGTGAAAGCTCTTTCCTCATTTTTGGAAAGGTTTTTTTTAAAGAAATTTAACTGCATGTGGGAATGGTTATTAAGGTTTTGTATTATAATAATAACTTATTTTATGTAAAACGACTATTGATTATTAAAGAAAAATATGGTGGAATTAAAAAAAATTTAACTTTTAAAGTATGGATGTTGATAAAGTGCCAATTTTAGGCAGGGTAAACAGAACTCTTAATATTATGATGGTTAATTTTATCCTGTTGGCCATTATTTGTATTACTTTGGGAATTGTTATTCCTTTTTTTCCCAAAGTACTGGATTTGCTTATATCCGCTCTTCTTATTGTAGCCACGATTGTTTTTCTCAATATTGCCTACAATATTCATTCTTACAAAAAGAAATATATAGATTGGTTTAAAGAATAATATTTTCTTGTAAAAAAACCCTCTATTTTTAATACAAAAATAGAGGGGAATTTTTTTATTATCTGACTTACGGAACTACATTAATTTTAGCTGTCATGTTTTCCGCATTGTCTTCAATTACATTGATTGTCGCGCTCATTTCATCTTCAGGTTCAGTTGAAGTTTCTTCTTCTGCCGCACACCCTGCGAATACTAAAGAAAAAGCCGCGAGTGAGAGTAGAAATGTTACTGTTTTTTTCATAGTAAATTATTTATGAATTATTTTTTATTATTATAATGTTTTATTTAATAAAAATCAATTTTTTTTTATGGTGCCGGGGGGCAGAATTGAACTGCCGACACATGGATTTTCAGTCCATTGCTCTACCACTGAGCTACCCCGGCATAATAAAAGTATGCTTTCGAGATTTTAATCTGAATCTTTTCAAATGGCAACTTTTTCTTTTCTTATTCTTCACCGTAAGTGTTCATAATTCTGCTTCCAAGCGTTTCTGCGTATTTTCCTTCTATTTTTTCAGAGATTTCCTCTAATTTTTTATGAATATCGTCAAATATTGGCTCTTTTTTATTTTCTTCTTTGAATAAATAAATTATTTCAGCGACCTTCGCACTTATAATCGGCGCCGCCTGAGAGGTTCCGGTTTTATATCCATAATCGTTAGATGGCAAGGTGCTGTAAACGTCCTGAGCCGATGTGGAAAAATCGACCCATTCCCCATAATTACTTTTATATAATTTCTCACCATTTTTTTTAAGTGCAGATACCCCGATAACATTTTCGTAAGCTGCAGGATAATATTTTTTATTGTTATTATAATTTCCCGCTGCTGCAACTATAATTACATTTTTTTTCTCCGCATAATCCACCGCTTCCTTTAGGATTTTCGAATTTTTATCTATTGCCAGGCTTAAATTAATTACCTCTATTTCTTTATCAGCTGCATATTTTATGGCTTTAATAAGATTATCCATTTTACCGACTTTGCCCTCCGTAAATTTTAAGGGCATGATTTTCGAATTTTTTGAATTTTCTATTATTATTCCCGCGACATGGGTTCCATGGCCGTATTCGTCAACAATTTCTTTTTGATTTTTTAAAAAACATTTTCCCTCGACTAATCTTTCTCTTAAATCTTTATGATTAATGTCAACTCCCGAATCGATTACCGCCACTATAATATTTTCTGTTTTTTGTGAATTATCTTTAATTTCTTCAATTTTATCGTCTTGTTTTCTTTGTATATTTTCTTTTGAATTTTCAGTTTCATCCAAATCAATTGTTATATTAGGTTCTGCATATTCAATTAAATCCGATGATTCGTAATCCTGTGCAATATCTTCAATAGCTTCGTTTGTGCGTAATTTGAGAAACAATACATTCTGGAGCTTTTCTTTCGCATTTTCTTCATCTTTTAATTTTAAAATAAGTTCTTTTTTTGGCTTAAATATATTTACTACATCTGTTTTGATCGTATCCGCTTTAAAAAATGGATTTAGGTATGGCGTAATATTTTCCTTTGATAATATTTCAGTTTCTGTCAGGCCGTATTTTGAATTTAAATCTGCTATCTCTGAAAGGTAATTATTTTTATCCAATTCGGATAAATTTGAAAAAATTAACCATGAAAGTATCGATATTCCGAGAATAAGACCTAATAATTTGTAACTTTTCTTCATTTTTTTATTTTTATTTTTCTGTTTATTATATCATTTTTTGGCTTGTTTTTGAATAAAAAAAAGGGGAGACTTCCTTTTTTAGGAAGTCTCCCCTTTTATCTAATTTCTAGTTTTTTATAGTATTTCCAGTAAAAGAACAGCAAGTTTGGAGAATTCGGCTCTGGTTATTGGCTGATAAGGCCTGAAAGTACCGTCTGTGTATCCTTCAACAAGACCTATTGATGTAGCGTAGGCCACATATTTTTTATACCAGGCATACTGTTCAATATCGGAGTAAGGTGTTTCTCCGTCTTCTATAGTTAATCCTGAAGATTCCAAGAGAATCCTTAAGGCTTCAGCTCGGGTAATCACTTGGTTTGGTCTGAATAAACCATCTCCGTATCCGCTTACAATTTCGTATTCTTTGCCAGTTTCAAGATAAGGCGCATACCATTCGTCTGTTTCCACGTCGGGGAATGGTTTTTCATCCACAGTATCTGATAATAGTTCAATTTCATAAATCCCAAGAGCAATCTTAACCGCTTCAGCCCGTGTCAAAGAAGTGTCCGGTTCAAATTTTCCGCCTTCTGTTCCGTGGACCACTCCCATCAATCGTAATTCTTCAATAAATTCTTCAGCCCAATGTTCTTCAGTATCCGTAAATGGATCAGCAATATCTTCATCCTCCTGAAGTATTACTCCGCCCGTTCCTCCCGCAGGCGGAATCCAGGTATTACCTCCATCGTCTCCACCTGAAGTTGATGTTGTGTAAGTTTCTGTATCGGTAGCAATTACAGCGTTTTCATTTTCTACGTCTATCAAATCAGCCGTAACTGTATAACTCCCCTGATTATAAAATTTACCTTCCACCGGTATTGATAAAGAATATTCCGGAGTCAATTCAAAACCTCCGGTTTCACCCCAATAATTATCCGCATCGATCAAATCATACATATCTCCTCCACCTTGAGGTTCCACCAGCATATCAAAACTTCCCGCAGAACCGTTTACAGTTATTTCTACAAGTACATTGTTATATCCCATATCACCGGGAGGATCTGTATTTTCAACTGTAAGATATCCATACCTTGTTTCATTAACTACGATTTCAGGAAAATTGGGCAGATTTATTGTGTAAGCACTTTGGTTTTCAGGTTCTTCACCATTATCGGAAATCTGATAAGATTCGGATGTTGTTGCGAACACTGCATTTTCGTTATCCAGATCAATTAAGTCGAGTGTTATTTCATACAATCCTTCGTCTTCAAATGATGCTGTTACGGGGATAGTATTGCTGTATGTTGCTCCCATAGTGAAACCTCCTGTTTCTCCCCAATAATTATCATCGTCAATCAAATCATAAGGGGTTCCGTCATCCGCGGAGTTAACTATCATATCAAAATTTCCAGAACTTGAATCGACAGTCAGTCTTACAAGTACATTATCGTAGCCAAGGTCCCCGGGAGGTTCTTCGTTATTAATTGAAATATCTATCGGATAATCATTTCCGATTTCACCATTATTTATTTCATCAATATCAATGTCGTATGAACTTTTTGAAGAACTTGTAATAGTTGCCGTAGTATTTTCTGAGTCATAAATTATATGATTTATCGCGGCAAAAACTTTAACAAGATAGTTTCCTGCCGGAAGAGACGTTCCTCCCTCGATATTGTCGTAAGTACCATTCCATGTATATGAAACAGTTCCTGGCGAATTATCCACAAAATCTTCAAACACATAAATATAGGAAAGGTCTTCGGCGATAAAATATGAATAAATCTCACAATCCTGATATATGTCGAATGAAATATCCGATGTTTCGTCCTCTGGGTTAAAGGTTAAAGGAGAAACCTGAAGGTTGCCAATATAGTCATCAGGTCCCGTAGGACCGCTAAGGCTTAGTGGAGGTTGTGTAGCCTGGGCATCGGCAGTAGCTCCCAATAGCATACTTTGTACTACAAGAGTTCCAATCAATATTTCGCTTAACCTTTTTCTACATTTTTTTAGGTATTGTTTTATCATTTTTTTATGGTTAATTTTTACAATATAAATTAATTTATTAACTATTTTGCACTTTATAATACTTATAAAATTTAATATTCGTTACAATACAAACAGTTTAAGTAAGTGTTTTTTAATATCTAGATTAGATATGATTTTACATCTTTTTTATAATTATGCAAGGAAAATATACTATTTTTTCTGATAATATATATTATAAGTATACCGTCATGGAAAAAATTGAACCAAAAATTTTGAAAGGTACACGCGATTTCCTGCCGGAGGATATGGCAAAGCGTCTTCTGATCATGGGCAAGATCCGTAGGATTTTCGAAAGATTTGGATACGATGCAATTGAAACACCGGTTATATGTCCGGCTGAAACTATTTTAGGGAAATATGGCGGTGAAGGTGAAAAACTTACATACAATTTTAGAGATGCAGGAGACAGGTGGATTGCTCTTCCATTTGATCTTACAGTTCCTTTTGCACGCCTTGTTGCCGCTAACTGGCGTGATTTGCCCATGCCTTTTAAAAGATATCAGATCCAACGAGTATGGAGAGCTGAAAAACCTCAAAAAGGCCGTTTAAGAGAATTCTATCAATGCGATATTGATATTATCGGTACGAAAAGCCTTATTGCCGAAGCGGAAATTGCAAAAATTATGGTTGAAGTTTTTAAAGAACTGGGATTTATAAATTTCATTATTAAAGTTAATTCAAGACGTCTATTAAATGAAATCCTGGATTCTTATAAAATTCCAAAAGAACAGTCTTTAGAAGTTATTCGTACAATTGATAAATTAGATAAAGTTGGTGAGCAGGCTGTTATTGAAATGCTCGAAGAAATCGGTATTAAGAAAGCGAAAGATCTGATGAAACTGCTTAAACCTGAAAAAGACAACAAATCGACCTTCAGAAAAGTATCCAAATTTAATATCAAAGAAATTGATACTTTTTTTAAATATTGTGAAAAATTTGATATTCCTGAAAAATATCTGCAGTTTGATCCTTCTCTGGCTCGAGGTCTGGATTATTATACCGGGATAAGTTATGAAGTTGTAAGTAATGATTTTAATTTTGGAACGCTTTGCGCGGGTGGTCGTTATGATAATCTTTGCGGTCTTTTCTGTAATGAAGATTTTTCAGGCGTTGGCGTTGCTTTTGGTTTTGAAAGAATCGTTCTGGCTCTCCAGGAAATGAATGAACTTGAGAATGTCGGACTTAATTCTCAGGTTTTGGTAACTTTATTTGATAAAAAATCAATAAATGATTCTCTTTCAATATATTCAGAGCTTATTGAGGCCGGTATAAATTCTGAGGTATATTTTGAATCTGATAAACTTGCAAAACAATTCAAATATGCCAATAAAAAGCAAATTCCTTATGTTATTGTTTGTGGACCTGATGAAGCAAAAAATGATGAAGTCACCATTAAAGAAATGAAAACCGGAAAACAGGAAACTATTCACCGTGACCAAATGGTCAGCCATCTTAAATAATTTCATTTTACTTAAAGCAAAATCTTATCTATATTGGTCATACACTGTTTTCTAATTTATTTTATTTATGAATAAAGGAGTATTTCTAGCGGTATTATTTGGGACTGCGGTAATCGCCGGTTCCCTTGTATTTTTGGGAATGAGAACCTGTGAAGACAATCTTTCAAAAGACGATATAAAGGCGGCTGTGATTGAAGGATTAAACGATTATATAAAAACAGCGCCGCAACCCGAGCCTGTTGCTGATGATTCCGAAGACGATCTTGCCGAAAATCATGACAAAGGATTGGACTATAATTTTGAAGGTCCCGTTATGGGAGATGAAAATGCCCCTGTAACGATTGTAGAATTTTCTGAATTTCAATGCCCTTATTGTTTAAGTTATTATAATGATACGTATGGAAAAATTAAGGATAATTACGTTGAAACCGGTAAAGTCAAATATATATTTAAACATTTTCCTTTAGGTTTTCATGAAGGTGCCTATCCCGCTGCTTTAGCATCAGAATGTGCGTACGCACAGGGAGGAGATGACCTTTTTTACGAAATGCACGATAAGATTTTTGAAAACAGTTCAATTCTTCATGAAGAGGAAGGTAAAATATTTGAAGGGATTGCTGAACTGGCGGAGGAGATCGGTTTAAATATGGAAACGTATAA
>WJKQ01000125.1 GCA_014728975.1 Candidatus Peregrinibacteria bacterium
ATTCCTGGTGAGGAAGAACCGGTCAGTCCTCCGGACGGAGTGACCGGACCAATGTTTTACGACATTGCTGATCACTGGGCGCGTGAAGAAATTGAAGCAATGGGAGAAGTAAATGTGGTCGAAGGAGATCCGGATGGAGGTTTTCGCCCCGACGACGGTCTGAATAGAGCTGAAGCGGCTGCGTTGCTCTACAGAATCCTTGGCCTTGGAACTCCGGAAGCTCCTACGGAAAAGCCTTTCTCAGATGTGGAAGTGGACGCCTGGTACGCGGGATATGTCAACGAATTAAAAGACATGGAATTATTATTCGGCAATCCGGACGGAACGTACGAACCCGGGGAAAACATCAACAGAGCGGAATTCCTCTCTATGGCTATGAATGTATATTATTATATTTCAGACGCGGATACACAATCTGCAATTGACGATCTTATGGAAGGGCCAATGACTGATATGTATGAAGATCTATTGGAAAATCAATGGTACACCTCTGAAGTAACAGCCGCTACCGAAATGGGATTTGTACACGGATCCGTATGCAACGACGGACGATGCTTCTACGCCGGAAATGAAGTCACAAGAGCTGAAGCGACAGTCATGCTCTACAATATGTTCTATGATTATTTGACGTAATAATATTATAAATAAGACTAAAAAAAACTAAAACAAAGTATAAAATCCCACCCCGTCGGGTGGGATTTTTTTTATTCTTTTATTAAACAAATTTTTTTAGAAAAAATTTAGGAAGATTTAATTGAAATTTAACTTTCATCTGTTAAAAAGATCGTGCGCCATAGGAATTTGCAAGGGAAGAGTAGCGAAAAAATAATAATAACAGCTGCCCCTTGCAAAAACAGCCTCACTTAACCAATTAAGTGGGGCTTTATTATGTGCCGGTCTCCCAGTTCTTCAAATATTCCGCTTGCTCTCTGGTTAATTTGTCAATGACTATCCCCATTGCCTTTAATTGAAGCCTGGAAATCTTAACGTCAATTTTTTTAGGAAGAGTATATACTTTTGGTTTCAATTTTCCATCATTTTCCACTAAATATTTACAGGCAAAAATCTGCCCGCAAAAACTTAAAGACATTACATCGCTTGGATGACCTTCCGCTGCCGCCAGATTCACCAGACGTCCTTCTCCCAATAAAAAAATACGTTTATTGTCCGGCATCAGGTATTCATCCATAAAAGGCCTGATTTTTCTATGCTTTCTTGCTTTTTTAGCAATCTCCTTCACGGCAATCTCAACATCAAAATGTCCGCTGTTTGCCAAAATCGTGCCATCTTTCATATATTTTACATGATCGGTCACGATAACATTCAGGTCACCGGTAACGGTAATAAAAAGATCGCCAAATTTACAGGCCTCCTTCATTTTCATTACACGATGACCATCCATAGCCGCCTGTAAAGCCCGAAAAGGATCAACTTCGGCAACAATCACTTTCGCGCCCATTCCTTTACACCGCAGACTTACACCTTTTCCGCAATCACCGTATCCCGCTACGACGACCGTTTTCCCCGCAAACAAAAAGTTACTCGCTCTCATAATGCCGTCCAACGTTGATTGACCGGTACCGTAATAATTATCCATTAAATGTTTGGTTTTATTATCATTTACGGCAATGATCGGATACCTTAAAGCGTTATCTTTTTCCATCGCCTTAAGCCGAATAACGCCGGTAGTGGTTTCCTCGCATCCACCTATAATTCCGGGAATCAATTGAGGATAATTTTTATGAATCTCAGAAACAAGATCACAACCGTCGTCTATTGTTAACTGCGGTTTGCATGAAATAACTTTCTTTAAAAATTCATAATATTCCTTATTTGTTTCACCTTTATAAGCAAAAACGTTCACACCTTCTTTTGCTAAAGCCGCTGCTACATCATCCTGAGTGGACAGAGGATTACATCCGGTTATCCAAACTTCCGCGCCGCCCGCTTTCAAAGTCCTTACCAAAACAGCAGTTTCTTTGGTGACATGAAGAGCCATGGCGATTTTCATGCCTTTAAAAGGCTTTTTATCGGCAATTTCTTTCCTGACTTCCATCAAAGCTCCCATCTGCATCTCGGCAAACTCGATATTTTTAAGCCCCTGACCGGCAAGTTTGATATCTTTTACCTTATATTTATTCATAGCAACAAAATTATAAGTATTTTTTTAGCTTTGGAGCCATATCTTTCTTCTCCCAGGTAAAATCATTATCTTCACGACCAAAATGTCCATAAGCGGCAGTTTTTTTAAATATTGGACGATTTAATTTTAAATAATCGATAATTCCTTTCGGTGAAAAATCAAAATTTTCTCGGACTATATCGGCAAGTCTATCTTCGTCAAGTTTCCCCGTTCCAAAAGTATTTACATTAATTGATAACGGTTCTTTTACGCCAATGGCATAAGAAACCTGGATTTCACATCTGTCGGCCAGGCCCGCAGCCACAATATTTTTAGCGGCGTATCGGGTCATATAAGCTCCGCTTCGATCCACTTTGGTACAGTCTTTTCCGGAAAAACAACCTCCGCCGTGATGGCCAATCCCGCCGTACGTATCCACAATAATTTTTCTTCCGGTAAGTCCGCAATCACCGGGAGGACCACCGATTATAAATCTACCGGTTGGATTTATATGATAAACGGTATCTTTATCAAGTAATTCTCCACAAACCGGCTTTATCACATGTTGAATGATATCTTTTTTTATCTTTGCCTGACTCGCATCCGGTCCGTGTTGGGTGGAACAAACCACGGAAGAAACTCTCAAAGGTTTTAATCCATCATATTCAACGGTAACCTGAGTCTTACCATCAGGCCTCAAATAAGGCAATAGCCCGTTTTTTCGAACTCCTGCAAGCATCATCGCCATTTTGTGAGCAAGCATTATCGGTATCGGCATAAGTTCAGGGGTTTCACTGCATGCGAAACCTATCATCATCCCCTGATCACCGGCCCCGCCCGGATCAACACCAATAGCTATATCGGGACTCTGTTCATCAATCGCGGTCAGAACACTGCAGGCCTTATAATCAAAGCCGTAAGTTGCATCGGTATAACCAATTTCTTTTATCATATTTCTGGCAATCCCCGGCATGTCAGCGTATCCTTTAGTGCGAATCTCGCCGGCCACAAAAACAAGACCGGTGCTTACCAAAGTTTCACATGCAACATGACAATCGGGATCCTGTCGTAAAAGCTCATCCAACACAGCATCGGAAATCTGATCGGCTATTTTATCCGGATGACCTTCTGTAACCGACTCGGAAGTAAAAAGAAATGTAGACATGTATTTGGCTGGTTAGTACACTGCCAATATACGAAGCTAATTAATATGAAGCAAGAAGAAAAACAGCCAATAGTATCTATTACTATTATTCATTACAATACGCCTCAATACCTAAAAACCTGCCTGGACAGCATTTTCAATCAAACTTATAAAAATATAGAAGTATATTTTATCGATAATAATTCTCCCGACAAAAGCGGATTAAATTTTGTAATAAGAGAATACAAAGATAGAAAAAACCTTAAAATAATCCCCAATAAAGAAAATTTAGGCTACGCAAAAGCCGCGAATCAGGGCATAAAACTGGCAATCGAACATGAAAATAAAGCCGATTACGTGGTAATTACAAATCCGGACATTATTTATACAAAGAGCTATTTTGAAAAAATAGTTTCCAGAATAGAAAAAGATGAAAATATCGCCGCGATCACAGGAAAAGTATATAAATACGATTTCGACAATAAGAAAAAAACAAATATAATCGATACAGTTGGACTTTTCGCTTACAAAAACCGCCGAATCATCGATAGAGGACAAGGCCTCGAAGATAAAGGCCAGTTTGACGAAGAAAAAGAGGTCTTTGGAGTCTCTGGAGCATGCCCGCTATATCGCCGCGAAGCTCTGAAGGATGTAAAAATTCTTGGAGAATATTTTGATGAGGATTTTTTTATGTACAAAGAGGATGTCGATCTTTCCTGGAGATTTTTGCTTTACGGCTGGAATAACTTTTATTTTCCGAAAGCTGTAGCTTACCATGGAAGAGGAACGGGAGTATTTAAAAGATTCACCAATAAAGAAGTTTTGTCCCACCGAGGAAAACTCAGCAAATTCCAAAAAAAATATTCCTTTAAAAATCAACGCTTAATGCAGGCAAAAAACGAATTATGGGGAACCTTTTTCGCGGACTTTGGCACAATAATGCTGAGAAAAATACTTATGCCATTTTATATCACTTTCCGCGAACCATATCTCTGGAAAAGTTACCTTGATTACGTGAAACAACTCCCAAGCGCCCTCAAAAAACGCCGTATAATCATGAAAAACCGCCGTGCTTCCGCAAAAGAAATGAAAAAATGGTTTAAAAAACCGAAAATACTCCGTTAAAAAAAATACTACACTAAAATCTCAATCAAACCTCCCATATGCCCCGTTACTTTCTTACCGCCTCGATAAGAGAAAAATTTGTCGTTTTCGCAAACCGTACAAATCCCGGCCAATTCAATATTATCTGGCAAAATTCCGGACTCGGCCAACTGATCAAAACTACATTGCCACAAATCAACAAAAAATCTATCTCCGGTTTTGGTACCTTTTTTTTCCACATATTTATGCATAAACTCCGGTAATTCTTCAAAAGGATAAGAAAATTCCGCGCAACAGGGACCAAGCGAAGGAGAAATCCCGACCAAAATATCTGAAGGATTACAGGAATATTCTTGAGCCATCTTTTTCACAGCCTTTCCGATAATATTTTTAACATTACCTCTCCAGCCGCAGTGCACCGCAGAAATAACATCATGAACGGGATCAAACATAAACACACCCTGGCAGTCCGCAAATTTAACCATCAAAGGAATTTTGCTAATATTGGTTATAAAACCATCAACATTCGAAAAAAGATTTTTCCATCCAATATTTTCATTTCCCTTTATTGCCAAAATATTATCAGAATGCTCCTGATGAGCCAGACAAAGCCGTTCCCGATCAACACAAAGGCTTTTACAAAACCTTTTCAAATTTTCCTCTATATTTTTTTCATCATCCCTCGTATCGATTCCCAAATTTAGACTGTCAAAAGGCCCACTGCTTATGCC
>WJKQ01000126.1 GCA_014728975.1 Candidatus Peregrinibacteria bacterium
GAAGTAAATGACAAAATATTCGTAACACCGGAAGACAACAAAATTAAATAGATTGACTTTGATTTATTAGTCCTTATACTGATTTTTGCAATTTAAAATCCGGGGAACACATGGGGCCATCGTCTAGTGGTTAGGACATCAGGTTTTCATCCTGAAAACAGGGGTTCGATTCCCCTTGGCCCTACCAAATTTATTTCACTTCGTTGTCTTCGCTTGTAACGTATTCTTTTTCTTCCGTTTCTTCCATTTGGGAGATTTTGTCGCTTTCTTCGACCTGAGAAAAGGCGGTCGCCTTGGTTATTTTTATAGTTAAATTGTCGAAAATATCTTTTAATTCTTCGTTTTTGAGTTTTTCCTGCTGGAAGGTGTAGCCTTTTTGGGCTTTTGAACTTGTAGTAGCAAGAACCAATGTGCTTAAGACTACAATCATAATTGAAAGAGTGGTTATCAGAAGTTTTACAGTTTTTTTTGCTTCGGTTTGCAGTGTTGTCTTGTTTCTGACTTTCGTTTTTCTTCTTTTGTAGTCGACTGGATTCATAGGAATTAAGGTAAGTGAACGATTTTATATTGTACATTAATTATTCCGGTTCCCAGCCAGGCGATTTCGCTGAAGGCTCCGGATGAAAGGTCCAAAACACGTCCGTAGCCGTATGGTCCCCGATCGGTGATTCTTACCTGGACTGATTTGTCGTTTGCAAGATTCGTGACTTCGACAATACTTCCGAAAGGTAAATATTTGTGGGCGGCAGTAAATTTATTCATATCAAATGTTTCGCCCGAAGCTGTTAAGTGTCCCTGCACCGCAGATCCATAAAAAGTTGCTTTTCCGAATTCATAATTTTCTGAAGACTTGATCATTCTATATATTATTTCCGCAACATAACCCCGCGTCATTTCCCGATGGGGAAAAATTTCATTATTTGCACTGATATTTAAAAGGCCTTTCTGTTTCGCGAAGGCGATGTAGATCGCGTACCATTCATCAATAGGTGTGTCAAAAAAAAGATTGTCCTCGGTAAGAGCGGGATATTCGAGATTTTCGAAAGAACTTATGAATATTTTTATTGTTTCAGCAAGATTTATTGTTTTTTCCGGTCTGAAAGTACCGTCTTCGTAGCCATGAATAAGGTTATTGTCTTTTGCGGCTTGTACGTATTTCGTGTACCAGTCCATCTTCGGAGTATCTGTAAAAGGGGATTCTTCAATTTTAATTTTTTCCATTTCTTCCTCCAAAAAAACGCCGCTTGCGATAGTCAGCATTTTTAAGGCTTCAGCGCGGTTTATTTTTTCAAAGGCTCTAAACGTATTATCGTCGTAGCCGTCGATAATTCCTTGTTTTTCCAGGTATGTTATAGAAACGTAATGTTCATCTCCGCTTTCCACATCGGAAAATCCGCAGGCAATATTTTCCGCGGTGAGGATTGAAATGATCATAGGAATGAGCAACAAGTGAATAAATTTTTTCATGTTACCCTGGTTTATGATTTGAGTTTAATAATAATATGCCGTCTGTTCCCTGTACCTTCGCTAATCGTTTCTATATCGTCAAAGCCGGC
The DNA here is from genome assembly GCA_014728975.1 of Candidatus Peregrinibacteria bacterium. GTDB lineage: Bacteria > Patescibacteriota > Gracilibacteria > UBA1369 > LOWO2-01-FULL-3 > WJKQ01. The sequence continues at coordinate 1,557 of WJKQ01000126.1, forward strand.
TCCCATGCACATCAAATGTACTTTTCTTCTTAAATAAGGAGACATTGGCGGTAATGATTGCGGTCTTCCCATTTTTCTTACTCCTTCAATTTTTCTTTCAGCAATCGCAAGAGCGTTCTCCTCCTGTCTTTTTCTGTAGTTATCGACATCGAGTAGAATGTTAAACTGTTCATTTTTTGCTTTTTTCCAGGACAGTGTTTTTAAAAGATGCTGAAGAGCCTGGATGTTATCACCGTGATAGCCGATGAGCAGACTTGGATTATCGCTCTGAATGTTTATGAAAAAGTTGTCTTTTTCTTCTTCTGTAATTGTTATTTTTGAATATTCCACTCCTATTTTTTCGAGAACTTCTTCCAGTGTTTCTTTTAAGATATCTTCAATTTCCATTTTTTCGGGATTATTTTTTAGTATTGATTACTTTTACCGTCGGTTCATCTTTATTTTTGGTTTCCCCCTCTCTGTTTACTATAATTTGCTGAACAATTCCATAGATTGTTGATGTCCCCCAGTAAATACCTATACCTGCCGGAAGTGATGCTGTGAAAACCGCGATCATAACAGGCATAATGTAGGTCATTGTGTTTGTCGCCATCGCCATTTCGTTCTTCTTTTTTTCTTTTCCTTTGTCTTTTTCTTTTTTCTTCTTTTTCTGAAGATTTCTGGACATGGTTAATTTCATCTGTACAAATTGCAATCCTCCCACTATTAACGGCAGAACATAAATATTTGTTTTTGTAAGATCCAAAAGTCCCATGAATTTTACGTTTATATCAGCAAGACTGAAATTTGCGTATTCTGTATAGAAAAGATAAGCATTATCGGGATTTAATCCGCCTTTAATTGCATAAAAAATTGCTATTAGAAAAGGGAATTGTAAAAGTATCGGAAGACAGCTGCCCATAGGGTTTACTTTTGCCTCTTTCCAGACTGCCATTGTTTCCGTCGCGATTTTCTGCTGATCGCCTTTATATTTTTCTTTGATCTTTTCGAGCCGCGGCTGAATTTCCTGCAGTCTTTTCTGGGATTTCATTGATTTTTGGGAAGGAATCAGAAGTATTGTTCGTATAATTATCGTGAGGAGAATTATGGCTAATCCCAGGTCGTGTTTGGGCATTATGTAGGTGAGAAAAATCAGCGCATTATAAATTGGTCTATAAAATATTCCATACCAGGTTTGTTTTAAAATCCCTTCCTTTACAATTATAAATTCATTTGATGTTAATGTTTTTTCTTCGCCCCTGATTTTTCCCGTAAATTCAATTTTAAATCTGCCCATTTCAGAGAAAAGGGCGTGATTCCAGTTTTCGTAGCGTATTTTTATTTCTTCGTTCGGAGCGAGCGTAACATCTTTCGCGTTTTCACAATTAAGCTGGGGGGTGGCTGTTTTTTGAATCCATTTATTATTTTCATATCTGTAAACATCAAACGGTTCGTTTGGACATTCATTCGGAATGAATATTTCCTGCTCGGTTCCGTTTTTTATTTTTAAGGTGACTGTCTGGCTTCTGGAGTATTCGTTATCAGTTGTTGTGAAAAGGACATTTCCACTGCTTATTATGAGGTCCTCTTCTTTATCCTGACAGCTTGACATCAAATAATTTATTGCCAGGAAGACGACCAGGAAGATTAATACATTCTTTAAGATTTTATTTAATTTTTCCATGTTTTTTTATAATTTTCTCCAGATCTTTTTCGATTTCTTGGTATTTTGCCTCTTTAATCTGTTTTTTGGGAATAAGTACGATGTCCAGTGTCTCTTTGCATTCTTTGTCTTTGGTGATTATTCGGATTGCTTCGTAAATTTCTCTTTTGATTTTGTTTCTTATAACCGCTTTTGGGTTCAGTTTTGAGCTCACTATAGTTCTATATCTGCAGAAATCTTTATTATTTTTGATGTACCTTATTATAAACAGATTTGAAGTGTCGGATTCTCCCTTTTTGAGTATATAGTCGATCAGATTTCTGTCTATTCTGTATTTTTTCGATATCATTGAGGGCTTCTATTTTGAATGTATGCTGACAGTCAGCTTTTTTCTTCCTTTTGCTCTTCTGTTTTTTAATACAGAAGCGCTTCTTTTTCTAAAGCCGTGCTTATTTAATCTTTTTCGTTTTTTTAGTTTCCCAAGCATGTTACTGAGTTTTATTTTTGCCTGGTGATTTTATAGGTATGGTGTATTAAAGTCAAATGGTACTTGAAAGTGGATATTGTCTTGAGGTATAGTGCAAATCGAAATAAGTTTTATAATTTATGGCACTTAAGGCTAGCTACGAATTTTTGTTTGTCGGAAGAGACGATAACAGTTTCTTGGAGAATTATTCCTATGACCTTTTTCAGGATTATGGGGATAAGAGCGGTCAGATTTTTGTAAATCTGGAGATTCAGAATAATCCCGTGGATGCGGAGGAGATTGGGAACGTTGTTTTTGAAACAATGCAGAAGGTGTTTTTTGAGGATGTCGGCAAAGATTCTTATGAAAGATTTGAAGCTGCTCTTAAGTCTGTAAATTCGGTCCTGAATGAATTTAAATCACAGAAATCTTCAGGTTATATTGGTAATTTAAATATTGTTGTAGCGGCTATTGTTGACGATACTTTGTATTTATCCCAGACCGGTGACGCCGAAGCTTATTTAATAAGGAAGCATTATGTGAGTATTATAAGTGAAGGTCTTTCTGAAGAGGAAGGAGAATCCGGAGATATATTTACTAATATCGCCAGCGGTTCTATTGAAGCCGGTGATTTTGTTCTTTTTTCTTCTACACGTCTGCTCAGGTATATCAGTAAAACTGATTTGGCCAGATGTATCGGTAAGGGCGGTGTTACAGACTCGTTGAATGAAATTAAAGAAATTGTATCAACAGAGATGCTTGGCAGGATAGGAATGACAGGAATTGTTTTTGAGGAGGCGAAAAAAGAAGAAGTGGAAAAAATCATGGAGGAGGGCGAGCATGAAACGCAGACTACTCTGGAATCCGCAGATTCAGAAATTTCTGCAAGAAAGGGAAGTATAACAGGAAAATTTATTACCGCCCTGAAAGGTTATAGAAGAGGTAAAGGCGAAATCTTCAGGGGAAGAGGTGGAATGTTTAACAGAATGGGAAAAAGTTTGGGAAATTTTTGGAAAAGTTTATTTTCAAAAGGATTCGGTAAAAATAAAGTTCTTGTTCTTTTGGTTATAGTGATTCTTGCTCTGATAGTCGGAATATGGATTGCTAAAAGTAATATCGCGGAAAAGGAGGAGATAAAAAGACTCGATGAGATTCTTGTAAGTGTACAGGATAAAATAGCGGAGGCTGAAACAAAAGGTACCTATGATAAAGAAACAGCAAAAGCAATTCTTGATCAGGCTTATGAGGACGCGATGGTAGTGTTAAATTCGGGATATTATCGGGATAAGGCTATTTTGGTTTTGACCGATATTGAAGAAACACGTGATGATTTGGATAATGTTATCAGGATTGAAAATCCTAATGTTTTGGCCGATTTAAGCAAGAAGCGTTCTGATGTTAACGCTCTTGGTTTTGTTGAGGTTGGGGATAGATTTTTTGTTTTTGAGTATAACGCTCTTTATGAAATTGTCCTGGATCAGGTACAGGATCCTTTGACTATCGATGATGAGGAAACTGTTATCGCGGCGACAGGTTTTGATGATCAAAATTCTGTTATATTTTTAACAAAATCTGGGAAGTTGATTGAGTATCGGGAAGGAATAATGTCTTTTATGGACACTGATGATGGATCTTTTCATAAAGCTGTTTCGATAGATGACTGGAGCAACAGAATTTATCTTCTTGATCCAAACAGCAGTCAAATCTGGAAGTATACTTATAAAGGAACAAGTGAAAAATTTGGAGGTGCCGAATCGTATTTAACCGAAGATGTTGATATTTCAAATGCTGTTGATTTCGCTATTGATGCAAATATTTATGTGCTTTTGAGTAATGGTGATATCTGGAAGTTTTATGCCGGTTCCCGGGCTGAGTTCAATATAAATAATCCTCCTTTTAACGCTTTCAAAAATCCTACTGTAATTTATACAAATGAAAAGCTTGATGAAGTTTATGTTCTGGATTCTTCTGAAGCAAGAGTCCTTGTATTTAAGAAGGATTCACAAAGCGCAAATATAATTTATGATTCGCAATACCTGTTTGAAGGCGTGGGAGACCTTAGAGATATATATGTAGATCCCGATGCGCGAAAACTTTATGTATTAACGGAAAACAATGTTTTGGATGTTGAAATTTAATTGTATGAAAAAAACAGTTTTACTTTTATTTTGTTTTTTGTTTTTTCTGAGTGGCTGTCTTTCTGAGAGAGAAGCGTATGTAAAGGCGTCTGCGGAGGCGTATTGTTTGCTTTATGATCATAATATTGAAAAAAACAAGCTGGGTGATCTGATTGATGAAATATATTCAGATTATGGTTTTGAAACTGAAGAAGAATTGGCGAAAATGCGCGAAAAGTATGAAACCGGGAAAGATTTTTATAATGATTTCGCTGATGAAGTGGAAAAGTGTTCCAGTTCCGAGATTGCTGAAGGTTTTCGTAGCGACTAGTTTTTCTTTAATACGGATATTGTTTCCTTTGCAATTTGTTTTTCTTCATTTGTAGGAATTACCAATATTTTAACTTTGCTTTTACTGTCTGAAATTATAATTTCGTTTTCTTCGTTTTTCTTTTTGTTGAGTTTTATTCCCAGGAAATTTAGATAATCGCATATTTTTTCGCGAATATAGAAAGCGTGTTCGCCAATTCCTGCCGTGAAGATTATTGTATCCACTCCTTCTAATACTGCTGTGTATGCCCCGATATATTTTGCTATTTGATATGAGAGTAATTCAATTGTAAATATGGCTTTTTTATCATTTTTTTTGTACTTGGCATAAATATCCCGCATGTCCGAGCTAATTTCTGAAACGGCTTTTAATCCTGATTTAAAATTTAGAAGTCTGTCAATTTGTGAGGGCTTCATTTTTAATTCTTGTTGCATGTGAAGGATAATTGCCGGATCAATTGTTCCAGAGCGCGTACCCATAAGCGGGCCTTCAAGCGGAGTGAATCCCATGCTTGTATCTATGGATTTTCCGTTTAATGATGCGGTTATTGAAACTCCGTTTCCAATATGACAGGATATTATTTTTTGTTTTTTGGTTTTTAGTAATTTTATAGCTTCATTTACAATGTATTTATGGCTGGTTCCGTGAAAGCCGTAGCGGCGGATATTATGTTGTTCGTAATATTTGAAAGGAAGTCCGTATAAATATGCTTTTTGTGGAAGCGTCTGATGAAAAGCTGTATCAAATACAGCAGTCTGTTTAACTTTTGGCAAGAGTTTTTTACATGCTTTGATTGCTTCAAGGTTTGCAGGATTATGAAGTGGTGCAAGGTGTGAAATCTGATTGATATCTTTTATGATTTTTGCGTCTATTTTTACGGAATCCGTGTATTTTTCACCTCCGTGCACAACACGATGTCCGACAGCATCAATTTCTGAATATTTTTCTATAGTTTTATATTTTGTAAGATTTTGAAGAAGGATTTTTATTCCTTCTTCATGATTTTTTATTGGCAGTTTAAGGCCAAGATTTTTTTCTTCGGATTTAAAAGTAAATTTACATCGCTTTAATCCGATTCCGTCTATATGGATTCTTGCAATTTTTGTGAGTTTTTTTCCTTTTTTGAAAAGGGAAGATCTTATTGAAGATGATCCTGCATTGATAATTAAAATTTTCATATTAAATAACTTTATATACTAAGGTGCCTACTGTCGGTTTTATTGTCACTTTGAGTCCGATATCGCTGCCGGATTTGGCTAAAGTAATATTTTTTCTATTTATCTGCATTGATTCCACGGTCTGTTCAAAGAGGCCATTTTCTTTTTCAAAAATTATTCTGTCTCCGGTGCGGATTGGGCTTGTTACTTTTACAACAGCTACATTTATAGCTTCAAAAAATCCGTCGCATGTTCCACAGGTTTTCATTTCGCGTACTTCTGGTAATTTTTGAATTGAATCGATTTTTTCCGGATAATCAATTCTGGTTTTTCTGATTGCTTTGTTATTTGTTCTTTTTCTGGTTATTTTTGTTGGTTTTTTTCTTGCTTTTGCGGCCAGACTCCTTTTTCTTTGAAACGCCGGAATTTTTGAGCTGTCAATTTTATTCATTATAATTTTGTTAATTTTCGCATTCACAAACAGTGAACGCTGTCGCGTTTACTATATCTTTATAATCACAACCTCTTGAGAGGTCGTTAACCGGTTTTTTAAGCCCCTGGAGAAAAGGACCTACCGCTTTTGCTTTTGCGAGTCTTTCAACCAGTTTATAGCCGATGTTCGCAGCTTCCAAATCAGGAAATATTAAAATATTTGCTTTTCCTTTAAGCGGAGAATCGGGACATTTTCTTTTTGCGACTTCAGGAACCAATGCCGCGTCAACCTGCAGTTCTCCGTCTATTGTCAAATCCGGTCTTTTGTCTTTTGCGAGTTCAACAGCTTCTTTAACTTTATCTACAAACGGGTGTTTTGCGGAACCTTTTGAGGAAAAGGAAAGCAGAGCGATTTTTGGTTTTATCCCGAATTTTTTTGCCGTTTCGGCTGTGTCTAAAGTTATATCTACCAGATCATGCGAATTGGGATTAATTGTTATTGCAGTATCCGCAAAGAGAAGAAGTCTATTTTCAAGGACCATAAAATAAATTCCCGAGGCTTTATGAAATTTTTCTTTTGTTTTTATGATCTGAAGAGCCGGTCTTACGGAATCCGCAGTTTCATGTGCGGCTCCTGTAATCATTCCGTCTGCATCATTCGTATAAACCATCATTGTTCCGAAGTAGTTGACGTCTTTTACCAGTTTTTGCGCTTCTTTTTCGGTTAAA
>WJKQ01000127.1 GCA_014728975.1 Candidatus Peregrinibacteria bacterium
CCATTATTGAGATTGGGGTTCCTAAAGTTTTGCCTTTAAAAACTCCGGAAAGGATTTTCACTTTATCTTTTTCGTGTCTGGAAGTGCTTATTTTGGACGATTTTGTTGGTTTCCTTTTGTTGACTTCTTTTTGAATGTCTTTTTCTGAAAGTTTCAGGTTTGCGGGGCAACCCTCAACTACGACTCCTATCGCCGGTCCGTGTGATTCTCCCCAGGTGGTAACTTTAAATTTTGATCCGATGGTGCTTGAAGCCATTTTTGACTGCTATTTTTCTTCTTTTTTTGTTTTTGTTTTCGGTTTTTTCTCAGGCTTTTCTTTTGTAGATTCTTTTGCAGATTTTTCTTTTGCGGATTCTTTTGCGGCTTTTTTCGACTTTCCTTTTTCAACTTTTTTAACCTTTTTTTCTCCCATTTCCTGAGCTCTTTTCATCTTTTCCATAAATTTATCGACGCGTCCGGAAGTGTCCACGAGCTTTTGTTTACCGGTATAAAAAGGATGGCAGTTTGAACATATTTCAGTTTTGAAATTTTCTTTTATAGTCGAACCCGCTGTAAATTCAGCTCCGCAGGCGCAGGTAAATTTTATATCCTGATAGTCAGGGTGTATATCTTTTTTCATTTTTGGGCCTTTGAATTTTTAGTGACAGCAATATACTTGAAATAAATAAGCAATGCAAGAAAAATCGCTAAGATACTAATAATAAGTTGTTTATAAAGTCTTAAATTTAAAACATTGGCTTGAAGATTTATTTTTTTTGACTCTCCATGATCGTCTGTGACGGTTAATAATATTTCATGTTTTCCGGTTGATCTGAATATGTGGGAAGCCGAATGTCCCTCTTTTGTTGTTTGTCCATCGATTTCCCATAAATAACTCACTATTTCACCATCATCATCGTAAGAACCGGAAGCGTCGAAAGTATATTTTTCCAGAAGTCCGATGATGGGAGTTTGATCATTTAACTTTACTATCGGTCCTTTATTTAGAGGGTATTCGTCTTCAATATCGGGAATTCCATCATTATCATCGTCTGTGTCCGCATTATTTCCAATATTGTCTTTATCGGTATCTATCCATTCCTCTGGATTTAAGGGGAAAGCGTCATTTTTATCGTTAATCCCGTCTCCATCAGAATCGGGATTAAGAGGATCTGTTTTCATATTTTCTTCTTCAGTGTCGGTTAGTCCGTCACCGTCATCATCGAGATCGGCAATATTTCCAATGCCGTCTTTGTCAGTATCGATAGTTTCGTTTGGATCGAGAGGGAGATCGTCAAATTCGTCAGGGACTCCATCGTTGTCATCATCGTTGTCTTTATTGTTACCAATGCCGTCTCCGTCTGTGTCGTATTGTTCGCTGGAATTAAGAGGAAAATCATCTTCTTTATCGGGAACATTATCTCCGTCGTCATCGTTATCGGTTTTATTTGGAATTCCGTCGCGATCCGTATCCTGAACTGCAAAAATTTCTGTAGTTATCCAGTTGTTGTTGGGATTATCGATTTCAGGTTCCCATGGATAAATTTTTACCGCTATTTTATGACTGCCAAAAGAAGACACCCAGTCAACAAAAATGTCATCTGTTTTTCCCGCAAAGATTGAAATTGCCTGGTCCCCGCCGATCTGATTTCCATTATCGAAAAATCTTGCCACTCCCAGAAGATCTTTATTGCTGTGATTTGTAGCGGTTGCATAAATTCTGACCGCCTGACCTTCAATAAAATTGTTTGAAGAGAAGCGTATGTTTTCCGTGTTTATTGATATGTCTCCGCTGTAGGCAAACGCGGGAATGGTTATGGTAAACAGGCTTAATAAAACCAAAACTTTAATGGTGATTTTTTTCATTTTATGCTTTTACGGCTTTTTTTTCTTTTTCGGTTTTGTCCAGTTTTTGTTGGGTGGGCTTTTTTCCTTCTTTTTTTTCTTTTTCTTCGATTATTTTTTCCTTTACGTCTCTGTGGATAAGAGAAATTGACGCGACTTTGTCGGTCGGTCTCATGCGCATAAGGTAAACTCCCTGTGTAGCTCTGCCTCTGGATGGTATGTTATTTGTATGCATTCTTATAACCTGTCCTGCTTTTGAAATTATGATCAGATCGGCGTCCGTTGATTTGTCTATTATTTTTGCGCCTACAATTTTTCCCGTTTTTTCGGTGACGTTTGCGGTTTTTACACCCGATCCGCCTCTTGTCTGAAGTCTGTAGTTAGTTATTTTTGTCATTTTTCCGAGGCCGTTTTCCATAACTACAAGTAATTCTGTAGTTTCAGGTTCCTTGACAGTGTTCATTTCAACCACGCGGTCTCCGGGTTTTAGTTTTATCCCTCTTACTCCTATTGATGCTCTTCCCATAGGCCGTACATCGGATTCTTTAAATCTGATGCATTTACCATTCTTTGTTACAATGATTATCTCTTCTCCTTTTGAAACTTCTTTCACCCATTCAAGAGAATCGTTGTCTCTTAGTTTTATCGCGATTAATCCGTTTTTTCGGACTGTCAGAAAGTCTTCGACAGAAGTTTTTTTAACTGTTCCTTTTATTGTTGTCATTATAAGGCAGTCTCCGGTAAATTTTTCTCTTGTATTAAGAATTGCAGTTACGGTTTCGTTTTCCTGCAGTTGTAAAAGATTTACAATTGCCTGTCCCTTTGCCTGTCTCGCAGTTTTGGGAATTTCGTAAATGGGGAGTCTGAAGGCCCGTCCTTTGTTGGTAAAATATAGCAGTTCGTCATGGTTCATTCCGTATTTTATTGTTTTTATTTCATCTTCCTCTTTTGTCGTTCCTCCGATTATTCCTTTCCCTCCTCTTTTTTGTGCTTTGAATGAAGCCAGGGATATTCTTTTTATGTAGTTTTCTTTTGTAAGGATCACCATCATTTCTTCGTTTGGGATCGTGTCTTTCTGTGAAATGCCCTCAATGGGGTTTGGTATTATCTTTGTTTTTCTTTTTTCAGCATATTTTTCTTTAATTTCTGCCAATTCATCCTGCATTATTTTTAAGATTTTTTTTGTATCAGCCAGAATTCCTTCAAGTTTTACTATCAATTCCATTTTTTCTTTTAGTTCATTTTCGATTCTCTTTCTTTCAAGTCCGGCCAGTGTCTGCAGTTTCATCTCCAGTATTGCTTTTCCCTGTTTTTCAGTTAATTCGAACATTTTCATTAATTCAGTCAAAGCAATCTCTTTAGTTTCGGATTTTTTGATAGTCGCTATGACCGCGTCAATGTTATCTATTGCTATTTTCAAGCCTTCCAGAATATGTGCGCGTGCTTTCGCAACTTTGAGATCGTGTTCCGTTCTTCTGGTAATTACCGTTTTTCTGTGAATTATGAATTGTTCAAGAACCTGTTTCAGATCGAGCAAATGAGGTTGAATTACATCGACCAGAGCGATCATATTCATATTAAAAGATGTCTGGAGAAGAGTATATTTAAAAAGCTGATTCAGTATTTTTTTGGGATAGCTGTCTTTTTTGAGAGTGATAACAATCCTTATGCCGTCTTTATTTGATTCGTCTCTGATATCTGTGATGCCGGTAATTTTTTTATCTCTTACAAGTTCAGCAATTTTGCTTACAAGGTTTGCTTTATTTACCTGGTAGGGAATTTCGGTTATAAGAATGGCGTATTTTGCTCCTTTTTTCTCTACTATTTCTGTTTTTGCTCTTGTAACCATTCCTCCTCTTCCTGTGTTGTAGGCGGTTTTGATGTCTTCAATGTTATATATCAGTCCTCCTGTCGGAAAGTCGGGTCCTTTGATAAATTCCATCAGTTCTTCCACAGTGGAATCAGGATTATTGGAAAGATGAATAATTCCATCGATAACCTCTCCGAGATTATGAGGTGGAATTGAAGTTGCCATTCCCACAGCTATTCCCGTTGAACCGTTTAAAAGTAATTGGGGAAGTTTTGTCGGCAGAACGACGGGTTCTTTATATCTCCCGTCATAATTGTCTCTCCAGTCGACAGTTTCTTTTTCTATGTCGGCAAGCATTTCGTCGCTGATTTTTTCCATTTTTGCTTCCGTGTAACGCATTGCCGCAGGTGGATCGCCGTCTATAGAACCAAAGTTACCCTGGCCTCTTATCAGTCTGTATCTCATGGCAAAATCCTGTGCCATTCTGACCATGGAATCGTAAACCGCTGCGTCACCGTGAGGATGATATTTAGCCAGGACTTCACCGACAACGGCCGCGGATTTTCTGAAGGAGCTGCTTGACTTTAATCCCATTTCATTCATGGCGTATAGAATCCTTCGGTGTACGGGCTTTAAACCGTCTCTTACATCCGGTAGTGCACGTGAAACAATTACGCTCATGGCATATTCCAGGTATGAATTCTCCATTTCGTCAGAAATATTTTTGTGTTTTAAGCTTCGGGTTTCTGTTTCATCAAAAAGTTCCATATTTTGTTCTTCGGAAGAATTATTATTGTCTTTATTGGGTTTTTTGTCTTTATCGTTCACTTATATTTAAGTTAATTGTTGTTTTTGCAGTGCGGATATTAGCATAATTTTAGTAATTGTTGTATCTAAAATTGGAAGGTTTGATATGGTCTCTTGTAAAAAAGTCTGAATTTTGGTAAAATATAGGGAAAAAATTAGGGGAAAAATAAAAATAGATGAATCAAAATAAAACAAAAACAGAAGACCAGAGCAAGGCTGTTTTTTCTGAAGGGAAAAAAATTGCAGATACGCCTGCCTGGTTAAAGGACGCAGGTAAAAATACAGGAAATAAAATTGCGGGTGCAGGGGAGGATGTTGTCGATATAAGAGCGGACAAGCCGAGTCCGGCACAATTGGGCGCGGATCCTTCTTCAATTATAGAGGTAAAACCGTCATTGGAGGTTATAAGTAAAGCAGAAGAAACTGCTTCAGAGAGAATGCTGAGAGCCGGTTATGATCCTCTAACCGGAAAAAAGATCGATGTGGCTGCCGCGGAGAAAATGGCTGAAGCGGGCTACGATCCTGAAACGGGAAAAAAAGTGGAAGGTGGATTCGTAAGACCAGAAAAAAAGATTCCGACACCTAAAAAGAAAGAAAGAGTTGTTACTGAAGGAGAGGAGCCTCCGCCAAAAGAAAAAACAGAGGTCGAGAAAGCCGCTAAGAAGAAAAAGTCTCTTTTTGACAGGATGAAATCAGCCTTTGTAAGCGGCGAAAAAAAGAAAAAAGATGTTGAAGAAAAAGTCGACAAAAAGGGCAAAGGCGAAAAAATTTCTGAAGCGGAAAAGAAAAAATATATAGAAGCCGAAAAAATATATGATGAAGGACTTGCTTCAATTAAAGATTTGATTGCTTCTTCATCGATGGAAATAAAATATGATTCTATACATC
>WJKQ01000128.1 GCA_014728975.1 Candidatus Peregrinibacteria bacterium
AGTGAAATAAGGACTTCGTCCTTATGATCCTTTCCGCCTTCCCTTCCTCGGCACGCCCTCTCTTCTTTCGGTCATGCCGCATCGCCGGTCGGCGGTAAAATATCAAGTGTTTGTTGACGATCATCAATAATCTTTACATGATGATGTTTTAGTTGATCACGTAAATATTGTGTTGACTCTTCAAAATGTTTCGATCCAATTGACTGATAGTGTTCGTATCCACTCCAAAACGCTCCTTTTGGATATCGTTTACGGAAACCAGGATGATCCCTGAACATTCTTTTCGCAGTTTCTGATTTCAAGATGACCTCCGCTTCCTCAATAGAATATTTCTTTGGAATGTTCACTTGAAAATGAACGTGGTTATCTGCAAATCCAAACTCTCCGAATTCAAAACCAAGGGATTCTAATTCCTTCAACCGTCGCTTACATGTTTCAATATGGGTTTGTTTTCGGAAACAGCGAAAACGTTTTTTGGTGATAAACAGCATCTCAATCCAATTGTTCCGGGTGTCACCCGAAATCTTTTTAGCGCTACCGCTCCTTATATTTTTCAAAATTTTGAACACACCTGTCGTGTTATTTATGGGCAAGCCCGCAGTGGCTTGCCGCGCGCGACATATTTTAGAAAAAGGTATTCAGAAAAAAAGGTATCGGCCTTTCATCTCCGGGCCTTCGCTTCACTCAGTCCCACAGTATTCTCGGCCTAAAAAATAAGCAGACATTTGATTATTTAGATTTCTAACAATTTTTGCATAATAACGATCTATCCGCAATTGTAACTCTTTTTCAAAATATTTTTCAAACCATAGACAAATTAAAATGTATTGAATATATCTTGAGAGCCTATTATCGAAGGCAAAAATTTTATTTGAAAAGTTTGAAGTGATTTTATCAAATATTTTATCGATTTCTTTCAATATATCCTGATCATGTTCAATAGGTTCTTTTGGCTCAGGAGGTTCATCTTTATCTGGTTTAGGCAAAAATCCATAACTAGAATCTGAAGAATTTTTCCTTGTTTCTTTTAACAAATTTTGGATGAATGTAAATATGTCATAATCTCCACGTTTTGATGTGAGTTTGCCGAGGGATGGTGATATTTCCCTACCTTCTTTCTCATAATTCCCTTTTGGCTTTTTTTCTTCTTCGTTACCAAACAACGTATACAAAACTCTGACCATACTTGCAATGTCTGAAATCTTTCCAACAAGTTTGTTTAATTCTTTTGGTTTGTTTCGATATTGCGGAAGCATATCAAATTCAGATAGACTATAAAAAATCCTGGATTTATTTGATAATTGTTTGACTCCATCTGTAAACCATAATTCTAATGGATAGTTTTTATCAATTATTGGGATTTTATAAATTCCATTTTCTGTTTTTTCAAAATTAAATTTTATTATTGTCCCATCAAACAGTTTACCCATCAGTTTTAATTCTAATTCAACGTTGCTATGCAAAATAATTCTGTCAGTAATCCTATCCAAATAACAAAAGTAAATAATATTTTCAAATATCTTATCTGATTTCTCAAATTTTAATTCATTATAAGTTGATTCAATGTCATTTTTTCCAACAGACTTTATTTTCATATCAAAAAGAGTTTTATTTATTTCATCATCTGCCTTAATTAACAAACATGTCTCTAGATTTCCATTCTTAGCGTTGTTTAACAAAGCTGACTTAGTGAAATTTGGACTACCCACAACAATAAAATTTTGGTCATTACCTTCAAAGTAAAAGAGTTTAAAATGTAATCTTCTACTTTCATCGGTTTCAATTTCTTGATATTTGATATTACTAAATTTTTCTAATTCCTTAACATTTAAATTATGATTTTTTAGTTGTAAAGTAAATGTGAAATCTTTTATACCTAATTCATCGTTTATTTTTTGCAGTATCTCATCTGTTTTTGAAAAGAAAGGACAAGTAATATTCAATTTTTTAATATTTTTATCTTTAATTTTTTCAATTATTTGATTTAGAATTGGTTCTTCCCAATTCGATAGAAAATATTTATCAGCTGGTTTAGTTGATTCATATTCCTCTAATATCTCGTTTATTTTCTGCATAATGAAATTTTCTTCATCCTTTATCAAATTCTCTAACATTCTTTTTACAAAAATTAGTATTGTAAAATTAATTGCCTGATCTTCAACCAAAGATGCAATCTCCATATTATGTGTAATACCCGGTAGAGTAAGATTATGACTTCCTACAATTGAAAAAGAATTCTCTTTTCCATGAAAATAAAAAACCTTTGGGTGAAAAACACTTCCAACCTTTACTGGCAATAAGAGATATTCTTTTCCACTTATATCTGTAAATTCATCACTATTTTTCAAGTAAGTAGAATAATCAACAAAAACAATAACAATAATATTTGGATTGTTCCTCTTCAACAATTTAAATATTGAGTTATCAAAAAAAATAGGGTCAAAAGTATAAGTAAAGAAGACTGCCATATCATGATTTTTAACTCCGCTGATTTTTTTTAGTAGGTTTATTGAATTTTTAAGAGCCATTTTTTACCATCTTCGTTCAAGAAATAATTTCCATCAAAATCTATAAGATTCATATCATACAACATTTCAACAGTATTGGTCCATTTTGATTCTCTATAAGGACGAAAATCATAGAATTTTCCATAATAGTATAGATTGTTTTCTTCAATTGTGAAAAGCCATGATTTTGTCCTATCATACATATATTTACGAGCTGAGGTGTATCTATGTAGATTAACAACCGTCGAAAATAGGAGATAAGTTAAATCGGCAAGGTTCATTTCTTCTATTTTAGAATAGATATTTTTAGGTTTGGCCAAATTATCATCTATTTTTCCTGTTCCTTCTCTTTGCCTTTCATCAAATAGACCATATCTCTTTTTTAACAAAAATAAAAGTATTATTAATCTTGAAAAATTAAAATTTTCATCTTTAGAACCAAGTAATTCAAGAAACAAATCCCTTTCGTTAATTGGATCGCTA
>WJKQ01000129.1 GCA_014728975.1 Candidatus Peregrinibacteria bacterium
ACGAATCGAGAAGCCATCAGACAATCACTTCCCAGACGCACGACGATACCGTGGAAACGCTGTTAAAACTCGGATACAACAGAAAAGAAATTAGAGTAATGCTTAAAAGTCTCCCCGAAGAATTAATCGAAGTCGAGCAAATAATAACCTACATTCTCAAAAACAAATGAAAATTAAACCGCAGGCATCTCTAATAACAAATAAATCAAACATCAGATATTTATCGGATTTTACCGGCTCAACCGGTTTTATTCTCTTAACCAAACCAAAAAAATATCTTTTTACCGATTTCCGGTATATCAAAAGAGCCAAAAATACAATTAAAAAAGGAATAGAAATCGTAGACACAACAAAAATGTGGAAAAATCCCGATGAGTTAAAGAAAAACTGGCAGAAAATTCTCAAAAATCACCGCGTAAATGCTTTGGGAATTGAAGAATCAAGCCTCACCATTGCAAAATTCAAAAAGTTCAAAAAAATTTCCGGCGGAAAAATAAAATTTACGGACATTTCCGGAAAAATTGAAAAACTTCGTGAAATCAAATCAAAAAAAGAAATAAACTTAATCAGAAATAGCCAGCGTATTAACGAAAAAGTCTTTCTTGAGATCAAAAAAATTGTTCAAAAAAATCTTAATTCCAAAAAAACTCTCACGGAACGCAATCTCGCATGGAATATCAAAGAACTGGGACACAAATTTGGAACGGAAGATGTTTCCTTTGATCCGATCGTCTCTTTTGGAAAAAATACTGCAATCCCCCACCATCTTCCCGATAAAACACGACTTAAAAAAGGAGACATCATCCTGATTGACATGGGAATGAAATATAAAGGATATTGTTCCGACATGACCCGAATATTATTTACCAAAATACCGACAAAATTTCAGAAAGAAATCTACAACCTGGTCTTAAAAGCCCAAAAAACCGCAATCAAAGGCATAAAAGCCGGAATTTCTGGAAAAAAAGCCGATAAATTCGCGCGAGATATAATAAATAAAGCAGGCTATAAAGAAAATTTCGGTCACGGAAGCGGCCATGGAGTCGGTCTCGATATACATGAAGCTCCTTCACTTTCAGAAAACTACACGAAAACAATTAAAAATAACTCAATTATTACAATCGAACCTGGCATTTATCTGGAAAATCACTTCGGAATAAGAATCGAAGACATGATTCTCGTAACAAAAACCGGAAACAAAAACCTTACAAAAATCCCAAAATAACACCCGTCATTGAGCAACTTCTTCAAAACCATTCAAAAAAGCTTTAAGCCAGGATAAATTTTCTCCTCTACTGGAAACATACGAAACAATTTCCACATTCTCCTTTCCTTCAAATTTTTCTTTATCAATATAAAAATAGAAATAATGACAATTTCCATATATACTCTTTTGTTGAATACTGCATTCGATATAATAATAACTTTCCCTATGAAACCTTAAATACACAAGGTATCTTTCTCCGTCAAAGTCAACAAATATTCCATTGGGACTACCGTCCTTTTTTAAACATGTTCTAAGACGGTTCACCAAATCCCTGTCCAAAACAACTTCATTTTCTCTTTCAACTTCCATAAACTCATATTAACAAGGTGAAATTATCGCAATACTCACAGAATTTGTCAACATTTCCTCCTCCACAATGTTTAAGTTTTCCACTAAAATTAGCAGGCTTTAAATTTACTCTATGTGTGGGATATTTGCCTATCACGGACAAAAAAAGAACGCTCCGGAAATTGTGATCAACGGATTGAAGCGGCTCGAATACAGAGGCTATGACTCCTGGGGAATAGCATACAAAACCGATAATGAAATCAAAATTCACAAAAAAGTCGGCAAAATCGGCGAAGTAAAAGCAAAAGATCTAAAGACCAAAAAATCAGGCATCGCGATCGGGCATTCAAGATGGGCAACCCACGGCGGAGTCAATCTGAAAAACGCCCATCCCCACTATTCCGAAAACAAAGAAATCGTTCTGGTCCATAACGGAATCTTTGAAAACTACCTTGATATAAAAAAATATCTTTCAAAAAAAGGCCACAAATTCGTTTCCCAGACAGATACTGAAGTTATTGCTCATTTGATACACGAACACTCAAAAACCCACAGTTTCGAAGTCAGCATCAAACTTGCGGTAAAAGAAATCGAAGGCAGATATGCGATAGTTGTTATCAAAAAAGATGAAGATAAAATAATCGCGGCCAGAAAAGGATCGCCCTTAATAATAGGCGTCAACGAAACAAAAGGAGAATATTTTATCGCTTCCGACATTCCCGCGTTCCTCCCCTACACCAACAAGGTCATCTATCTCGACGATAATCAGATCGCAACAATTGAAGACAGCAAAATAAAATTTTTCGATACGGAAAAAGAAGAAGAAATCAAAAAACGAATCGTAAAGATCGACTGGGACCTGGAAAGCGCGGAAAAAGGACATTTCCCCCATTTTATGATCAAGGAAATCATGGAACAGAAAGACACGCTTCAAAGAGCCATAAACCAGGATCCAAAAATTATAGAAAAAGTCGCCAAAGCAATAAAAGAAGCAAAAGGAACATATCTGGTCGGATGCGGAACAGCCGGAAAAGTCTGCATGGTCGGAGAA
>WJKQ01000130.1 GCA_014728975.1 Candidatus Peregrinibacteria bacterium
GGTTCTTGCTTATATATACGCATACGTCTTATATAATAATTGGCATGCCACGTGTGAATACCACTGCTAGTGCCCAGGATTAGACTTGCCGTACCGTCAGGTTTTTCGCAAGTAATTCGTTTTGCCGGATTAATATTAATGAGTTCGGCTACACGTTTATTTTCTTCAACTGCAGCCCGGGCCGCCTGCTTCAAATCAAGTTTTCTAAGGTTCTCATTGGCCGCTGCGCTAATAGAGATTCCCAACAGGGCACTTTTTTCAGTGTTCTCCCTCCATTTATCCCGTAGAAAGTGAAAGTTCGTATAACCGGCTTGTATTGTTCCTATAAATGAGGCAATCTTGGCCCGCTTGTTTAGTTCCTCCTGTGTTGTAATATCTATTGCATTAATACTAGCTAGATTACAAAATGAACAGGATTCTAGTGAGATTTCACCACATGGATTCGTGAGCATCTCTACGTCATTTGTCACGAATATACCGGGCTCGCCGGTAGGTGAATTCTTAATTCGGTCCATTAATTCTCTGAACCTGGACTCACGAATCTTTTTGGTATCGATTACGACACTGTTATTAGCCCGTTCACGATGTTGGTTCATCTCGAGGTTTGAACCATACTTGGAAGATAGCATATCTTCATCATCTATACTGAACAAGGATATAATTGAACTTCGTCGGATGCCACCGGATAGTACTGCGTCGGATATATGGCAGCATATATCATGTACCTCAATGGGTTTAATTCTGCAACCGACACCACGATTCTCTTTAGCACCCTCTAGAACTCGTGTTATATTATAGATGCAATATTTGAGGGGGTCCGGTCCTGGAGCCTTACCACCAGAGGTTTTTACAGGAGAACCCTTTGATCTGATATCCGAATAGTCAAAGTCTGGTGTGCTACGATTCTCGAAATAAGCCTTTACCAGGGAATCTATTGCGTAAGCCCAACCCTCTATGTTATCTCCAACTAGGTGTCGACGCTTACGCTTCTTTGGTCCCGAAATTTTTGGAAGTTGTCTTACGTGGTGTTTCTGTACTGAAATTCCAACACCGGAACCACCGAGGAGTAGAAACATCAATTCTGAAAAAGCAGCTATATCATCCATTGCAACTACTGCACAGTTATAACCCCTACTGGGATTCTTCTCAATAGCCTTGCCGCCGAAATTTAATGAACGCATTGACCCGAGGACGGATTTATCGTGGACGTATTTGAAACTTTCCATTATTTCATTCTTAAGAGTCGGGTACTTCTTGATGTGCATGTCTCTTGTTCTATTTACAGCTTCTGCCCAAGTCTCCCGTCTTTCCTCTGATTCTAAATATCTTGCGTACTTACTATAAGTAATAATATCTGATAGTATCTTCCTGGATGCGTCCATAAATTGTCTCTACTCCTGTATTAGGTGAACTACCCACCCACGCCAGAGGCGATGGGTTGGGCTTCCTGCTTCACGGACAAAGGCAAACCCTCATCTCCACAGGCTTGAAATCCGACAATTCCTGTCGTATTGTTTTTTACAAATGCAAACCGCTTGATATTGTTGGCTGCTAACAAGTCTCTATTATGTATTTCTCCGCATGATTGACACACCCATTCCCTATCCGATAACTTCAATTCTTTATTTATCGTTCCGCAAGTACACATGCGGCTCGATGGTTGAAATTGCCCTATCCTAAGAATATTTACGCCGTTCCACTTTGCTTTGTATTCAAGTATTTCATTGAACCTACCAATTGAAATATCAGACAATGCTTGTGCAAGTTTATGGTTCTTCATCATATTAGAAGCTTTTAATGTTTCTAAACATATTGTATCATGTTCAGAAACTAATTTAGCCGTAACTTTATGCAGAAAATCATTTCTCTTATTGGAAACTTTTTCATGTAATACCGCTAATTTTTTAACAGCTTTCTTTCTATTATTAGAACCTTTAACTTTTTTACTTACCTTGCGTTGCTGTTTTTTCAACCTTTTCAAAGACTTTTTTAGGTGCTTTGGGTTTTGTATTTCTTCTCCATTTGATAATACGGCAAACGTTTTGATACCAATATCTAAGCCTACTGCTTTGTTCTCGTCAATAGGTTTTAGAGGTTTAATATCTTCATTTACTTCTACCAGAACAGATACAAAATACTTTCCTGTTGGAGTTTTACTTATCGTTAATGTTTTTGACGTTCCATTGAATTTTCTATGTAGTTTACATTTTATTGGTTTTTTGAATTTTGGTAATGATATTGTACCTGTTTCAAAATCTACTACGCCATTCTGAGGCACAGAAAAAGATTGTCTATTATCATGTTTACTTTTGAACTTTGGAAAACCTTTTTTATCTCTAAAAAATTTAGTAAACGCTTTATCCATGTTTTCCAAACTGGCTTGCAAGGTTTGACTATTTACCTCTTTCAACCAGGCTGTATCTTCTGCTTTTTTCAGGGAAGGTAAATCCTTTTGTATTTGAAACCTCGACAAACTTTCTTTATTTGTCTGGTATGCCTTTACTTTTTTATCCAACGCATAATTATATATCCACCTTGAACTACCAAGATGTTTCGCTATAAGAACCTCCTGCTCTTTAGTAGGACACAATCTATATTTATACGCTTTCAAAATCATATAGCAAAGATACTAAATATATTTAGAATTACAAATTAATTTATCTAAATTAACGCATTCATCCCACGGACTAAAGATCACGTGGGATTTTTGCTAAGCCTTCTTTAAA
>WJKQ01000131.1 GCA_014728975.1 Candidatus Peregrinibacteria bacterium
GGCACATGAAAAAATTCATAGTCATAAATAAAGAATTTAAATGTATAAACTGCGGCAAAAATAATCCAAAACTTGCCGGAAGCTGCCGCAACCATTGCCAAAAATGCCTATATTCCCTTCATGTAGACGAAAAAACACCCGGTGACAGAAAAAGCGGATGTAAATCACTTATGGAACCGGTTTCAGCCGTAAAAAACGGCAAGAAAGGCTGGATTATTTATCATAAATGTACGAAATGTAATAAGATTATTTCCAATAAATCAGCAAAAGATGATAACTTTGATGAAATAATTAAACTCACGCAAATATTATATGAATTCACAGGAAGCAAAAAAACTGGAAAACAAAGTATTTAAAATACTAAATAAACATCTCAATAAAGAAGATAGTCTGATTTTTGGCGCATCAAGCGGGTCCGATTCAACATTTCTCCTAAATATGCTGTTAACATTCCAAAAAAAAGTACCAATAAAAATAGTAACAGCACATGTAAATCATCAACTCAGAAAAGAAAGCGACAAAGAAGAAATCTTTCTGAAAAATTGTATAAAAAAATTGAACAAAAATAACGTTAACATTGTAATACACACAAAAAAAGTCGATATAAAAATAATAAGTAAAAAGAAAAAAAAAGGAATTGAAGAAACCGGCAGAAAAATAAGATATGAATTTTTTGAAAAACTGGCAAAAAAATACAATTCCAAATTTATCCTAACCGCACACCATGCTGACGATAACCTTGAAACAATTCTGTTAAATTTTACAAGAGGAGCGTCACTTAAAGGCCTTTCAGGAATGCAGTTCACAGATAAATTTTCAAAGAATATTTTTCTTTTTCGCCCGTTATTGGACATCTCAAAAGAAGAAATAATCTCTTACCTTAAAAATAAAAATATTAAATTTTTCACGGACAAAAGCAACTTTTCACAGATCTACAAAAGAAATATCGTAAGAAAAAAAGTTATTCCGGAATTAAAAAAACTTAATCCTTCAGTAACAAAAACAACTTCAAAAAACACAAAGATCATCAGAGAAACAAATAATTTCCTTGAAGAAGAAGCAAAAAAATGGATCAATAACAATAAAAGAAAAGGAAAAAGAATAAAATTCAACGCACGAGCTTTTAGAAATATAAACCCGGCGCTACAAAAAACAATCATTCTTCAAACATATAAAAACCTTATCGGAAACATCAATAATCTCGAAAATATACATATTGAGGAAATTTTAAAAATTTTAAACAACAATATTGGAAATAAAAGAAAAAAACTCGGAAAAGTCATGTTCTCACTGGAAAATAACACAATAAATGTTGCAAAAATCACTAAAAAAGTCCAGTATTGATACTACTGTAAAAGTTAAATTTTAACCGCTTATGCCGGCACTTTCAAAGCCACCCAGACAAAAAAACACATTTTTATACCTGATAATAGTTGCACTGCTTATTGCGGCTTTCACAATGATATTCAGTAACGGTCAACAGGCGTCTCAGGAAATTACACTAAATACATTTGTTGAAAAAGTACAATCGGGAGAAATTCATAAAATAGAGGTTGAAAGCAACAGAATAAATCTCGAACTGGTTGACGGAACAAAACTCTATACTTTTAAAGAAGAAGGCTCCAGTGTATACGAATTACTCGAAAAAGCCGGCGTAGACGAAAATATAATCAGAACACTGCCGGTTACTGTCGCAGATACCGAAACAAGTAAATTTTGGACTGATTTATTGATAGGGCTTGTGCCATTTCTTCTGATAATCGGCTTCTTTTTATTTATGATGCGATCCGCCCAGTCCAGCAATAATCAGGCTATGTCTTTCGGAAAAAGTAAAGCAAAACTTGCCGACAAAGGAAAACAAAAATCAACTTTCGAAGACGTAGCAGGCGTGGAAGAAGCAAAAGAAGAACTGATTGAAATCGTCGATTTTTTAAAAAATCCCCAGAAATATAGAAAAATCGGAGCAAAGATTCCAAAAGGGGTTATGTTGATTGGAGCTCCGGGTACAGGAAAAACCCTGCTCGCCAGAGCAGTTTCAGGCGAAGCAGACGTTCCGTTTTTCTCAATTTCAGGATCAGAATTTGTGGAAATGTTTGTCGGCGTAGGAGCATCAAGGGTACGTGATCTCTTTAATAGAGCAAAAAGAAATGCGCCGTGCATCATATTTATCGATGAAATAGACGCAGTCGGAAGGCACAGAGGAGCGGGACTCGGAGGAGGACACGACGAACGAGAACAAACACTCAACCAGATATTGACCGAAATGGACGGTTTCGAAACGGGAACAAACATTATTGTTATCGCGGCCACAAACAGACCCGATATCCTGGACCCCGCACTGTTAAGACCGGGAAGGTTCGATAGAAGAATAGTAGTCGATATGCCCGACTTAAAAGCACGTGAAAAAATTCTAAAAGTTCACAGCCGAAAAAAACCGTTAGCCAAATCTATAGATTTATCCAAAATTGCACGATCAACTCCCGGCTTCACGGGCGCCGATCTGGAAAATTTAATGAACGAAGCTGCAATTTTAGCGGCAAAGAAAAACAAAAAAACAATCGGAATGAAAGAATTGGAAGCGTCTATCGAAAAAGTAATAATGGGGCCTGAAAGAAAATCAAAAGTTCTTACAAAAAAAGAAAAAGAAATAACAGCGTATCACGAAATCGGACACGCAATAGTGGGACATCTCCTGCCCAATTGCGATCCCGTACATAAAATATCGGTCGTATCAAGAGGCGTCGCCCTCGGAGTAACATGGTTCCTTCCAGAAGAAGACAAACACCTGACATCAAAAAGCAAATTTCTTGATGAACTTTCCTCACTTTTGGGAGGATACACTGCAGAAGAAGTGTTTTTCGGAGAAATGACAACAGGAGCTTCAAATGATCTTGAAAAAGCTACCAAAATGGCCAGAAAAATGGTTACAAAATACGGCATGAGTGACCTGGGACCCGTAATTTTCGGAAACGGCGACGAAGAAGTCTTCCTCGGAAAAGATTACGGACATGTCAAAAACTACTCCGAAAAAAGCGCCGCAAAAATAGATGAACTCGTAAAATCAATACTTGATAAAGCTCATAAAAGAACAAAAGAAATAATTTTAAAACACAAAAAACTCATCAAAAAAACCGCAAAGGACCTTATTAAAAAGGAAACGCTTACAGGCGAAGAATTCAAAGAATACTTCAAAGATATAAAGGTTCCTAAAAAAGAAAAACCATGAAAAATTCAAGTATAAAGATAAATCCCATTTCCAGCAGTGAAAAAGTTCCCATAAAAAAAGAGGAGGGACAACTGTCTCTGGATATATACCATACGGACAATGAGATCGTAATACTCGCGCCTATTGCCGGAGTTAAAATAGAAGACATTTCACTCTCAATAACAGACGATGTTCTTGTAATACGAGGAGAAAGAGAAATCAAAGAAGAAATTTCTGAAGAAAACTACTACACCAAAGAATGTTTCTGGGGAAATTTCTCAAGATCTATCGTACTTCCACTCGAAGCAGAGACAAAAAACATATCGGCAACATTTGAAAATAATGTTCTTGAGATTCGCGTTCCCAAATCAGAAAAAGAAAAAACGAAGATTATCAAAATAAAGTCCTGAGAAATGAAGATAAAGAAAGTAATAATTCCAGCAGCCGGTTTGGGAACCAGGTTTTTACCCGCGACAAAATCCCAGTCAAAGGAGATGCTTCCGATAGTGGATAAACCCTGCATACAATATCTGGTCGAAGAAGCGGTAGCCAGCGGTATTAATGAAATCATCATAATTACCGGCAGAGGAAAAAGATCAATTGAAGATCATTTTGATTATTCTTTTGAATTAAACTGGCATTTAAGAAATAAAAAAAAGGTAAATGCTCTCAGGGAAATCGAAAGAATAGAAAAACTGGCAAAAATAGTATATGTCAGACAGCCCTTTCCTCTTGGAGACGGCCACGCAGTCCTTTGCGCGAAAAATCTCGTTGAAAACGAACCGTTTGCGGTTTTATTCGGAGATGATATTTATGACGGCAAAACGCCTCCATTGAAACAAATGATTGAAGAATTCGAAAAATATTCCGCACCAATAGTCGCTTTACAAAAAATCGATAAGAAAGAAACAAATAAATACGGAATAATAAATCCAAAATCAAAACTTAATGGAAAAACTTACGAAATAAAAAACCTCATTGAAAAACCATCCCCCAAAAAAGCACCCTCAAACCTGGCAATAGTCGGGAAATATATAATCACACCAAAACTGCTACAACCACTGGACCGCTCAAAAAGCGGAACAAAAGATAAAGAACTGCGACTGATTGACGGAATGAGAAATTTTATTAAAACATCGCCCATTTACGGACGTGAAATAGAAGGAACAAGATTTGATACCGGAGACAAAATCGGCTATTTAAAAGCAGTCGTACACTTCGGCCTTAAACATAAAGATTTAAGTCAAGAATTTAAATCGTATTTAAAGAAACTTGATTTAAAATAAAATTTAAGATATAATTCCCTGATACAAAAAAATTGAAAAAACAAAAATAAAAACAAAAAAATGTCAGATCCCGCACAAACACACCCTTTAATCGAGGAGGCAGATAAAAAGAAAAACGAAGGAAAACACACAGAAGCAATAAGAATATGTGAAAAAATATTGTCAGGAGACTTAAACTGCGTGGAAGCTTATGAAGAAATCGGAGATAATTATTTAAGTCTTAGAAGATACGACAAAGCAGAAAAAGCACTTAAACAGGCACTTAAACTTAACGAAGAGAGCGCAAACGCAAACTACCTTTTGGGGTTTGTTTATTCCTGCACATGCGACTGGAAAAAATCCGTGGAACTCCTTGAAAAAGCGGACACAATCTACCCAAACCATCCTGAAATATTAAGATGTCTCGGATGGAGCATGTATCATTTCGGTCAAAGAAAAAGAGGAATCGTACTTCTCGAAAGAGCGCTTTTTTTGGCTCCGAACGATCCTTTGATTCTAAATGACATCGGAGTCTGTTACCTTAACGAAAAAGAATTCGAAAAATCAGCCCAACTTTTCAAAAAAACTCTTCAAATCGAACCGGACAACCAAAAGGCAAAAGAATGCTTAAATGCAGTACGTTTCTTCCAGAGAGAATTCGAAAAACTGAAGAAAAAGAAATAAATCTGGACAATATATCGTCCGCGATTATAATTTAAGAAAATGTATTTTATTATGGATCCTATCGATCACAAAATAGAAATAATTACTGAATGTTTATACATCCTCAGTAAAAAAGATTATGAAACAGCCGCAGAAGCGATATTACAAGCGGAACACTTAAAAAGAAATAATCCGAATGAAGCGGAACAATTACTAAAAAATGTAAAGGAACTCATTTTGAGAATACTTAATAGAGGTCAGGAAAGCTGTCTTGAATAATTTCCAAAAAAGCTTCAAACTAAAAATATGAAAAAGTTAATCATCGTTATATTAGTCTTTATAATTATACTGACTGCAGCGTTTTTCCTTTTACAAAGATGCGAATTGAGAGAAAAGCCTGAAGAAGAAATCACTGAAACTGAAGAAGTGGAAGAAACTGATAAACTCGACGAAAAATCCGCATTCATAAACGCAAGCATAGAATTCACCTGCAAAGTTTTGAAAGATCCAACACTTGAAGAAGATGAAGGGAAAATGAAAGAAGAATTAAATAAAAGTTATCAAAAATTCGGTCTGCCTGTTGAAGATGATGAAAAGATGGTCTCAATTCTGGATAAATATGAAAACGACACAGAGGTGTTAAACATAATCAAAGAAAACACAAAAGCATGCCAATAGTAGAGTGCGTCCCAAATTTCAGCGAAGGAAAAAATAAAAAAGTCATCCAGGCTATTAAAAATTCCATAGCAAAAATTTCAGGAATAAAAGTCCTCGATATTCACATGGATCCGGATCACAACAGATCGGTAATATCTTTTATCGGAGAGCCCGATCAAGCCATAAAAGCCGCATTTGAAGCCGTAAAAAAAGCCGCACAACTCATCGATCTTACTAAACACAAAGGCGAACATCCACGAATTGGAGCAACAGACGTAGTCCCCCTCATACCTTTGGAAGGAATTACTTATAAGGAATGTATAAAATTAGCCGAAAAGCTCGGGAAAAAAATAGGCGAAGAATTAAAAATTCCCGTTTATTTATATGAAAAAGCCGCAACAAAATTTGAAAGAAAGAACCTCGCGAATTTGAGAAAAGGAGGATACGAAAGGTTAAAAAACGAAATCAAAAAACCATACAGAAAACCCGACTTCGGACCTTCAAAACTTTCAAAAGCCGGTGTAACAGCAGTCAGTGTACGACCCGTCCTCATCGCATTCAACGTAAACCTTAAAACAAACGATCTTAAAATCGCAAAATACATCGCAAAAAAATTACGTGAGAAAAACGGCGGGCTTCCCGCCGTGAAAGCCCTGGCAATCTCACTAAAAAGTAAAAATATTGTACAGGTATCAATGAACCTCACAAACTACATAGTCACTCCCCCACTCAAAGCTTTTAAAAAAGTAGAAAAAGAAGCAAAAAAATTCGGCATCAAAATATCGGAAAGCGAAATAGTCGGGCTTGTACCAAAAGACGCCCTTCCGAAAAATCCGAAAAAAAGCCTCAAACTCAAAAAACTCAAATACTTGCAAAAATTCTCAAAATCAGTATAATATACCAGCTCTTAAATAAGTTTGAGTGATCGCCCTGTTTTCTGCTTAGGCAGAATAAGCAGGGAGGAAAGTCCGAGCACCACGGGAAATCGCAGCCGGTAACACCGCGCCGCAAGGCTCCAAAAAAGTCTTGCAGGGAAAGTGCCTCAGAGACAATACTAGCCTGTCAGACAGGCGAAAGGTGAAAAGCCCGGCCAAGCCGGGAGTCATAACAGGATCATTTCGATGATCTCCAAACAGACTTGGTAAACCCTGCGAGGTGCAAGGTGAGATGGAAAGATTAATCTGCTCCCAAATGCAGATAAATCTTCTCACCGCTCGATCCGCAAAAGCGGACCAGATAGATGATCACACCCGTTTCACGGGCAACAAAACTCGGCTTATGATAACTTATTTAAGAGCTTAATTTTTATACACCATGAAACGTTTCGAAATCTTCTTTGGAATCATTAAGGTCCCCGTCGACTTTATAATGGTAATCTTGGCGTTTCTTGCCGCATACGAACTAAGGCTTGTCACAGAACCCATTAAAGGTATAGCAAAACCTATCGATTACAGCGTACTTCCCACAATAAAAGAATACTTAAATTTTAGTATTGGTGCGGCTGTAGCACTCATCGTCATATTTGTTCTCGGAAGAATGTACACCCTGAAAACAACCTTAAGATTTTCCGGGGAAACAAAAAAAGTAATAATTTTTGGAGGAATCTGGGCAATGGCCATAATCACTTATTTTTTCTTCACAAGAACATTCCCTTTCTCCAGATTGGCAATTATTTACAGTTTTGCTTTGACTATTATTTTCACAACCTTCGGAAGAGGACTTATACGAATAATCCAGAGAGGATTTTTGAGAATGGGGGTCGGCCGCCGCCGACTTTTATTTATCGGAAACAACAACATCACAAAAGAAATATACAAATATTTATCAAATGATCTTAGATATAAAATTGTTGGATTGATAGGTCAGAAAAAGAAAGACAAATTAAAAATTTTGGGCGCGGTAAGGGACCTCGAAAAAATTATAGAAAGAAATAAAATTGATGAAATAATACAGACAAAATCGGATGTTTCCGAAACACAGGCCGAAGATATACTTGAATTATGCGATCTACATCATGTAAATTACCGCTTTATTCCGGATCTGATAGATGTACACCGTACAAATATCTCAATACAGACAATAGGATCCATACCGATAATATCACTAAAACCAACTCCTTTGGACGGCTGGGGTAAAGTTGCAAAAAGAATAACCGATATCCTCGGCGCCTCTCTGGGACTTATAATACTTTCCCCTATTTTTCTTATAACCGCAATCGCAATCAAAATCGATTCAAAAGGACCGATATTTTTCGCAAGACTGGATGAGGGAAGTCCCGTAAAACGAGTCGGCCAATACGGGAAACTTTTCAATTTTTACAAATTTCGATCAATGCATCCAAAAACCGATAATTTAAGATATACCGAACTCACAAAGAAAAATATCAGAAAAGACGGCCCCCTTGTAAAAATAAAAAACGACCCCCGCATAACAAGAGTTGGCGGATTTATACGAAAATACTCGATCGACGAACTCCCCCAGCTATGGAATGTATTAAAAGGAAATATGAGTCTGGTTGGGCCCCGCCCTCATTTACCCGAAGAAGTTGCAAAATATAAAAGACATCATCGCTTCATACTAAACATTAAACCTGGATTAACCGGACTCTCTCAAATAAGCGGCAGATCGGATCTGAGCTTCGAAGAGGAAGTAAAACTTGACCGATACTATATAGAAAACTGGTCAATATTGCTGGACATCAAAATCATCTTCAAAACACTGGGAGTAATACTTAAAGACTACAAAGAATAAAAATAATAACCAAACATTGGTATTCCCCTTAAATCAATGTTAAAATCTTGTCTGTAATTTTTTGCAAATGATTAGAAAAGCTCTCAATAAACTTGTCGGAGACCAAAACGAAAAAGCACTAAAAAAAATTCGACCGCTTGTCGACAAGATTAATCAAATAGAAAAAAAATACCAGGAAGAAATAAAGGATCAAAACGATGTACTCGCAAAAACCACTGAATTTAAAGAACGAATAAAACAAGGAGAAAACATCGATGATCTACTGCCGGAAACATTTGCTCTTGTAAAAACAGCGTGCCGTCACCTTCTGGGAAAAAAGTGGGAAATGCGTGGCAAAGAAATTGAATGGGATATGGTCCCCTATGATGTTCAATTAATCGGCGGAATTGTTCTTCATCAGGGAAATGTTGCAGAAATGAAAACAGGAGAAGGAAAAACCCTCGTCTGTACTATGCCCGTTTATTTAAACGCACTCACAGAAAAAGGAGTATTCGTCGTAACCGTAAATGAGTATCTGGCTCAGCGCGATGCGGAATGGATGGGAGGACTTTATAACTATCTCGGTTTATCCGTAGGAGTAAGTGTCCACGGAATGTCTCATGAAGAAAAAAAAGGCGCATACAACTGTGACATAACCTACGGAACAAATAACGAATTCGGCTTTGACTACCTTAGAGACAATATGACCACAAATCCGGATCATATCGTTCAAAGAAATCTTCATTACACAATAGTGGACGAAGTCGATTCCATTTTAATCGATGAGGCAAGAACACCTCTAATAATTTCGGCTCCGGCCCAGGAATCAACAGCAAAATATAAAAAACACGCACAGCTGATTCAACAATTAAAGGAAAATGTCCATTACGACATAGATGAAAAAGCAAAAACGGCCACATTGACAGAAGAGGGTATCGCTAAAATGGAACAACTTTTGGGAATGGAGAATATCTACACAGAAGCCGGATTTTCAGAAGTTCACCATATAGAACAGGCACTAAGAGCCCAGACCTGCTACAAAGTCGACGTTGACTACATGATAAAAGACAATCAGATTGTAATTATCGATGAATTCACAGGTCGTTTGATGCCCGGAAGAAGATATTCACACGGACTCCATCAGGCCATAGAAGCAAAAGAAAACGTAGAAATAAAAAGAGAATCAAAAACTCTGGCTACAGTAACATTCCAAAACTATTTCCGACTATTCGAAAAACTTGCCGGAATGACCGGTACAGCCGCTACCGAAGCCGAGGAATTCTATCAGATATATGGACTCGACACACTGATAATTCCCACAAATGAACCCGTGATCAGAGAAGATAAAAATGACACGATCTACAAAACCCAAAAAGGAAAATATATGGCCGCAGTTAAAAAAATCAAAGAACTTTATGATAAAGGACAACCGGTACTTGTAGGAACTA
>WJKQ01000010.1 GCA_014728975.1 Candidatus Peregrinibacteria bacterium
GCAATCACATATTCAATTTCACTTTTTTTTGTAACGTCCATTTTAAAAGCGATTGCTTCGCCGCCTTGGGATATTATTTCATCTGCTACCTCTTGACAGTTTTCTTGATTAAGGCCGGTTACGGCAACTATAGCGCCCTGTTTCGCAAGGGCTAAACAATGGGTTTTCCCCATTCCACGTTCTGCTCCGGTTACAAGAGCAACTTTGTTTTTAAGTTCAAACATTTTTTATGTTGTTTCTGCTGGTAGTACATTGATGCTTGATGAAAATTCGCCATCTGTGTCTTCTTCCGCGGGGGGTTGTACGGCTGGTTCTTCTGTTTTGCATCCGGTTGAAATTACAAGCAGTGATGTTACTAATCCGATTGATAAAATCTTTTTCATTTTTGGATATTTTATTTATATTATGTGGATTTTAACCTAAATTTATTTTATTGGCAAGTTTGTTGCTAAATTGTAAGAATTGTTTTGAGAACAAGAAATCCAAGACTTAGAAAAAATCCTGTTATTGGTATGAAAAGGGGATATTTAGGAATATTTGCGGGATGTGTTTTTTTTGATTTCAGTACCCATAAAGATAAATTAACCAACACAAAAACACTAAGTATTATAAAGCTGGTAGCATTCGCAAGATTCGTTATAGGAAACCAAAGGGCCAAAACAAGAGCAATTGCTATAACAGTAATAGTGGCAAGTATTGGTGTTCTTGTTTTAAAGTTAATTTTGGAGAATTTTTGCGGAGCCAGTTTTTGATTTGCCATTCCGTAAAGTACCCTTGAAGCCATTATTATTTGTACCAGGACTCCGTTTGAAATAGCAATCAGGCTGATAATTGTAATGATCGGGCCATAATTACTGTTTTTTTGTTCTGCAACAAGTGTTAACGGGGCGTCGCTTTCTGCGAGTTGTTCAAGTGGTAAAGACAGTGTGGCTGCTGAAGCTGTCAGCAAATAAAGTATTGTCACTATTATTAATGAAATAATTATTGCTAAGGGAAGGTTTCTTTTTGGGTTTTTTACTTCTTCGGCTACATTGACCATGTCTTCAAAACCGATAAAGGCGAAAAATGCCATAAAAGCTCCTAGAAAAATCCCTTTCCATGCATCGGGTGTGAAAGATGGAATTAGTTCCGGCCATCTTATGGGGAGTTCAAACAGGCTTTCTCTACAAATAGCAATAATTATTATTAATCCGACTGCTTCCAATATTGTTATTATCGTTGCGAGTATGACTGATTGTTTTATTCCCCAAATTGCAATTAATCCGAATCCGGTTATAAGTATGCAGATTGTCTGCCAGTTTTGTATGGGGATAAATTGTTTGAGATATCCGCTAAATCCGTTTGCAAGGGTGGCGATTGAAACTATTCCCGTAAAAACCACTAGTAATCCCACCAGAATGGAAAGTTTTTTTCTTTTTAATGCAGTCTGAACATAAGTTACTTCTCCGGCGCTTTTGGGGAGTCTTGCTGATAATTCTCCATATGATAGTGCTGTGAATGTAGCAACTATTCCGGCGATAAGGAACGCTAAAGGAGCGTAGCCTAGTGATTCTCCCGCTACTTTGCCTACAAGTGCGTAAATTCCCGCCCCCAGGATTGTGCCGAGTCCGTAAAAGATCAGGAGTGGGAGTGAAATACTACGTTTGAGAGCAGGTCCCGGCATGATTTTATTGTATATGAATCTGCCGAAAAATTAAATTAATTGTTTGTTTTTTGTTCTTGAACAACGACCATCGCTTTTTTCCCCTCTAAAATTGTGCTTTTGGAGCCTGTCCAGTCATGGATTGCGTTGTATAGAACAGTTTGTGGATAAGCGTAATGCTCTCCTTTATATGTTCCCGGATCGTGTGCAAAGAAAAAATTTTTATCATATCCTGTGACAAGAACTACATGGTAAGGCGGTCCGTCTCCGGTAAAGTTGGGATTATTTAAAATTTGTCCCGCTACAGGAAGTATTATGGAGTATCCTTTTGAAAGAAATTTTTTCATGTTTTCAATCGATATATCGCTGTTTACGTAAACCTGTGCCATTTTTCCGTAATAATGGGTCATTATGTCAGAAATTTCCATAGCACCGATATCTATTCCGTAGTTATATTGTTCCTCCCATTTTATAATTTTTAAAATTTCAGAAGCAGCTTCTTCTTTTGATAGAGTTTTTCCGTTCAAGTAATAGTTTGCCATTATCATCGAAGCTTCTTCACATGCTTCATCATAAGGATGAATCCATTTTTGAAACGGAGCCTGTACTGTAAAGGGAATATTCAGTTTAATTGTATTTTTAATTTCTTTGTTTCGTATATCTTTTGGCTGGGTCATAACTACGTTTATATTATCTTTGAGGGATTCGTAGGTCACTTTTATATTTTTTTCAGAATCGAGGTGTTCTTCCTGGCTCTGACTTCCTTTTTTAAAGCTAAGAATCCTTGTAATAAGGTCCGCTATCTGACCTCTGTTTACTTTCTGGTCGAATCTTGTGAAGTCCAGGGGAATTATATTGTGATCTGAAGCAGAATTTATAAGCCCTTTATACCAGGGGCCTGTTTCTTTGTAGTCGTATTTAAAAACTTCCAGCGAAATTTTTAATGCTTCTGTGAGAATGATTTTGTTTTCCGGTCTGAATGTATCGTCGGGATAGCCGTTGATAATTCCTTCTTTTTTCGCAAAGCATACGTATTTTGTATACCATTCTTTTTCAGGAACATCTTTAAAACAATTTTTTTGGGGATAATTTTCGATTATTTCTTTTTCAAAAGAGGCTTCGATTATTATTTTTAAAAGTTCTGCTCTATTTAGTATATTTTCTTTTTTGTATGTGCCATCCGGATAACCGGAAATTATATTATTTTCCGCAAGGAATTCTATGGCATCAAAATATTTGTATGAAGTTTTTACGTCCGGAAAATGGCTCGCATAAGTTTTTTCCAGCTTTGTCATACACTGTGTTAACAGTATTAAAATAATCAGGCCTGAAATTGCTTTTTTTGTAAGGAAACGTAATGAGTATTCAGAATATTTTATGGGCATATGATTTTGATGAAAAAGGCTGGATTATTACACGTTCTTTTTGTTTTGTCAACATTACCTGGTGATTAAAAAATCCGGATTTGTTATAATTTTTTATGTGGCTGAAAAAGTTCAAAAAGAGGTAAATATTAAAGTCGATTCTGCGACTATAAGCGGTCTTTTATCGGTTGCTGAAGATATGAAAGGGGTTGTTATTTTTGCTCACGGAAGCGGAAGCAGTCGTTTTAGTCCAAGAAATAATTTTGTGGCCGAAGTTTTGAGAAATAATGGGCTGGGAACACTTCTTTTTGATCTAATGACTGAGGAGGAGGATGCGATTTACAAAAATCGTTTTAATATTCCTATGCTTGCCGAGAGGTTAAAATTAATAACAGACTGGTTTTTTAGAAATTTTGAAGATAAAAACGTTGGATATTTTGGGTCAAGTACTGGCGCGGCTGCCGCGTTGATTGCTGCTGGTGATATGGGTAATAAAATCAAAGCTGTCGTTTCAAGAGGAGGGAGGCCGGATCTGGCAATGGATGTTCTTGAGAATGTAAAAGCGCCGACTTTATTAATTGTTGGCGGAGCTGATTATGGTGTTATCGAATTAAATGAAAAGGCGTATAAAAAGTTAAAATCAAAAAAGAAGTTGAGTATAGTTCCCAATGCAACTCATTTGTTTGAAGAGCCCGGAGCACTTGAAGAAGTAGCTGACCGGGCTGCTGAATGGTTTAAGAATGAATTATTATAGATATTTTTTATGGGAAGAATGGAACGCTTTCATCTGTTATCGGCGATAATTTTTCAAATACGGGCGTGGGGAAATCTTCTGGTGGCCCGAAAAGGAATAAATCTTTTGCTTCTGCGAGAACACATTCTTCGAAAGAATCGTATCCTTCTGTTGATGCCGTACATGTGGTTATGGCGTTGGTGAACATGTGCCCAATTCCCGCGAGTGATGTGGCATATGACGGTTTATCGGATGGTGCTGAAGAGGCCAAGTGTCCCACGGCTGTTTCTCTGACATCAGGGATATATGCTTCTGCCTGATATTTTGGGATTGCATTCCCGCTGTAGCATGTGTCGTGAATAATCGTAAAAGAATCTGACCATATTCCTTCTTTGCCGATTGTAAAGGCAATTTCTCCGAATTTTGAAGCTAAATCATCCAGATCCACGTAATCGCCTTTTAATTCAATAGTTAATGGGTCTGTAGTGATCTCTGCAACTTCCGTGACAAAAAGATCTCCTGTTCCTTTTTTGCCGTGGGATGAAACATGGAAGTGTACGTTTTTGAATCCTGTATCATGAGATTCTGTTTCGATTTTTCTTAATTCAGCTTCAATATTGGCAAGAACTGTTGCTGCGTTGTTGCCAGTCACCACTGTTGTGACGTAGTTATTGTTGCATAAATAATTATACATATTTACTGCGTTTCTTTTTATAAATACGTCGTCTCCCAGATAAAGTACGAATGCTCTTTTTGCCTCTTCAGGGTCTGCCCCGCATGTGCCGAATCTTGGATCGTCTTTTGTTAATTCTTCAAGGATTTCTTTGAGTAAATCTTCATATTTTTCTCCTTTATCCACAAGGTCGGGAGTGGTTGCTCTTTCTTCATCAGTTTTGTAGATCGCGTTTCCGTTAATGATCGGATAAAGTTGTGAATCATATTCCGCCAAATTGCATTCCATATCGACTGTAGCTATTTTGTTATCGTGAAAAAATGCCTGATTGGGATAAAGGTCTATCCAGTAAAACCAGACTTCCTCATCTGGTATTACAATCTGACCTTCACTGTTATTATCAAAATATCCAAAATAATCATCGTTTTTTAATGTATCTCCATATTGATATGTGGCTATCATGTCTCTGTTTGGATGGGGTTCGACAATATTTGATAATATTACATCAAGCGCGTCACTGCTGTTTGTACAGGATGTTGGAGCAGGTTCGGTATCCGGGGTTGTTTCTGCGGGCTCTATTCCAAATTCCGGAGGAGGTGTTAATTCTGTTGTTTCATAAAAATCCGTGAGATAAGTTTGTATATCGCTTTCCTGATATTTTTCTGTTCCAAGATATTTTACCAAAGCCGACCTGAAAACTGTTTCGGCAACTTCTCCGCGTGTCATATCGTCTTCCGGTCTATAAACATTGTCTTTATATTCAATCAATTCTTTTTTCTTGGCGAATTTTAGGTAAGGTGCATACCAGGCATTTTCATCCGTGTCTTCAAAAAGTTCTTCGTCTAAAGCTTCATCGAGATTCCATTCTGCAAACATTGCAATTAATTTTACAGCTTCCGCTTTGTTTACGTTATTTGCCGGTTTAAAAGTTCCGTCCGGATAACCGTGCGCCAATCCCAGTTCTTTTGCTGAACAAACGTAAGTTGTATACCAGTCATTTAACGGTACATCCGGGAAACATTGTGCCGTAGGTTCTGTAAGAGGCTGATTTGATGCTTCAAAAAGAATTTTTAGAATTTCCGCGCGATTTATTCCCGTGTCTGGTTTGAAAGTTCCATCAGGGTGTCCGTGAATTATATTCAGGTTGTTCAAAAACAGGATCGCAGTTTCGTTTTTGTGTTCATCAATATCAGTAAGATAGGTTGCTGATGCTGTAAAAGCAAAACTTGTTAATAAAGAGGCAATTACGGTTGTAATAACTGCCTTAGAGATGTTTTTCATGATTGAGGGGTAAAATTTTTATTATTACTATAGCAGTTTTATGGTATGTGACAACTTAATTGATTGAAAAATTCTGAAATAAGGTTATATTTATATTGTATTTCTTAACTTTTATCCTATGAAGGCAAAATGTTTAAAATTGTTATTTCCTTTTCTGACAGTTTTGGTTTTGGCGGGAACGGCTGTTGCCGCTACCGGAACTATTGACGCTGTTGATTCTGAAGGAGTTGTGCAGAGTGAGTTTGGATCATCCGAAAATGTATATGTAAAAGGATATTGTACTCCTGCCGAAAGTGATTCTTTTGTTGATGTTTATGTGGTTGATGATCAGTCTTTATGGAATAACGGTGATCCTTTAAATGATGTTACGGGTATTGTGGAGACTGTTGCTGTTGACGCGACCGGATTTGTTCCTTTGACTATGATTTGGGCTAATCCTTTGATTTCAGGAGATTATGATGTCGTTTTGGATATAAATCAAAACGGTGTGTGGGATACGTTTGAAATTTGTGTGGATAATTTTGAACCTGTCGGTTTTAATGTTCCACAACCTGTGGGTAGTGCGATGGTTAGCAAAGGTTCAAAAGATCCGGGTGATCATAACTGGATTCTTGGGGAAGGTGATCCAAATAATGTAATGCTTCAGTTTGTAGTGTCTGTAGATTCTACAGAGGATGTCGATGTTAATTCTTTCACTCTTGAAGCAAGTGGAACCGGTGAAGATTCGCTGGCGTTCAGTAATATTTTGATTGTTGAAGATAGTGACAATGACGGTGTGTATAATGACGGAATAGACAATATTTGGGGAACAGGAAATTATGCGGATGATGATGGAGCTTTGGATATTTCGGTTGATGAAACTGTCAGTGCCGGGACTTCAAAAACTTTGATGGTTGTTTATATTATGGGAACATCAATGAATGAGGGGGATACTTTCAATTTTTCTTTGACCGGTATTGATGCGGTAGGGGTTGATTCTTCTTCTTCTGTAGATATAACTAATTTACCTTTGGATTCAGGTGAAAAAACTATTTTACTGCCGAGCGAGATTTGTTCAGGATCTTTGGATTTGAGCTTTTTGCCCGGAACAGCTTTACCTGAAGAGCAAATTTCTGCTGTAGTAACAGGCCTGTCAGGATGTAGCGGAGAGGAAGTGGATTTGAGAGAAGGTCCATGCACTGGTGCCGTACTCGATACATGCGTGGTGGGGACTTCAGGTTGTGTTTTAAGTTTTAACGCCCCAACTGATGTAGGAACGTACGAATATTATGCTTGTGTTGATATGAACGGTGATGCGGATTTTGATGATGAAGGAGAAATGGACAGTGCGGTTTTAACGGTTGCCGAAGAGGAAGAGGAAGAAATTGCCGATCCTTTTGAGGATATTGAAGGTCATTGGGCTGAGGAATTTATAGATGATTTAAGATTAAAAGGCATTGTTAGCGGAAAAGAAACTGGTATTTTTTCTCCCGATGCTTTGATTACGAGAGCGGAGTTGACGAAAATAGCTCTTGAAGCATTCGGGTTTGAAATCCCCGAATCTGTTGGGGAAAAACCGTTTTCCGATGTTGAATTAACTGACTGGTATGCTCCGTATATTCAAAAAGCAAAAGAAACAGGAGCTGTGGATGGTTATGAAGAT
This sequence comes from Candidatus Peregrinibacteria bacterium, assembly GCA_014728975.1. Classification (GTDB taxonomy): domain Bacteria; phylum Patescibacteriota; class Gracilibacteria; order UBA1369; family LOWO2-01-FULL-3; genus WJKQ01. The sequence continues at coordinate 7,336 of WJKQ01000010.1, forward strand.
GGGACCTTCAAACCAAATCAGGTTATTAATCGTGTGGAAGCTTTAAAAATATTACTGGAAGCGGCTAATGCGGATATCGGTTCGTCTGAAGAGGCTACATTTCCTGATACCGCGGCAGATGCATGGTATTCAGAATATATTAATTATGGTATTGCTACCGGCGTAATTAGCGGTTATTCAATCGGTGAATATGAAGGTATGTTTAGACCTGCATTTACTATAACGAGAGCTGAAGTTGCGAAGATAGTATCAATGTTGTTGGCGCTGTGAGAAGTTTAAGGATTTGAGAAGGATTGAGGTGTTGCTTTAGTAAAAATTTATGAAAAAATTGGTAATATTTATTGTTGTTTTGGCTGTTCTTGGAATGGCTGCTTTTGCCGGCTGGTTTTATTGGAAGAATTTGCGAGGGGCAGGGCCCGCTTTTGGACCTGTTGAAGAAGATATCACAGAGGCTATTCCCCAGAAAAAAGAGGAGGCAGAGGATGCTTTGAATAAGACTGATTTTCCACTTGGTTTACCTGATGGTTTTGTAATAAGTATTTTTGCCAAAGATCTTTCCGGGGCGAGAGATATGGTGGTTGATGGAATGGGAAATGTCTGGGTGAGCAGACCCGGTGATGGAATAATTACTCTTCTTGAAATCGGCGATGGAGGACTGGTTACCAATAAAAACGATGTTTTTAAGAGAATGGAGGGTCCTCATGGTCTTGCTGTGGATCCTTTGAATCCTTTGGATTTATATATTGCTGAAGAAGATTCTGTTTCCAGGGTTGAGCTTTATACTGAGGATTCTTTGGAAAAGCTTGTGGATCTTCCGACCGGCGGCCGTCATACAACACGTTCACTTGTTTTTGGAGCAGATGAACGACTATATGTTTCAATCGGATCATCGTGTGATACATGTGTAGAAGAGGATGAAAGACGGGCATCAATTTATGTTATGGAAAAAAACGGAAGTGATTTTAGAAAATTTGCAGATGGTCTAAGAAATTCTGTATTTATGACTATTCATCCTGAAACAAATGAGTTATGGGCAACTGAAATGGGAAGGGATTATCTTGGAGACGATCTTCCTCCTGACGAAATTAATATTGTGGAAGAAGGGGATTATGGATGGCCCTATTGTTACGGAAAAAACGTTCACGATGATGAGTTTGATCCCGATAATGAAGAAAGTTGTGAAGACAAAAAGCCTTCTCTTATAGATTTGCAGGCACATTCTGCTCCTTTGGGGCTGGATTTTGTTCCTGAGGACATTGACTGGCCGGAGGAATATAAGCATGACCTTATTGTTGCTTATCATGGTTCGTGGAATCGTACAATTCCAACCGGATACAAACTTGTGAGAATAAAAATGGGATTAAAAGGGCTTCCGGAAGATACGGATTATAAAGTTGAGGATTTTATTTATGGATGGTTGACCGAATCAGGCGAGTCTCTTGGAAGGCCGGTTGATGTTCTTTTTATGAATGATTACCTTCTGGTTTCTGATGATAAAGCTGGAGTAATATATAAAATTGATTATCAATAGATATTATTTTTGCATAATAATTTTTAGGGGTGTATAGTTTTTCAGCTAGGGTTAAGTAATTTTTATGAATAAAGGGTGCTTAAAAAGAAGTATCCTTAAGGACTTAAAGGGCAAAGATCATGAAAGAGTAATATCTGCCTATGATTTTGGTAATAAGCACTTAACTAATATTAAAAGGAGAAGTGGTGAGAACTATTTTGAACATGGATGCAGACTTGCCTTGACCTTGAGAGAGGTTTCAGATGATCCAACTTCAATAATTGTTCTGCTTTTGCATGATTTGTTGGTTTTCCCAGAAGGGAAATCTCTTATAAAAAAAGCTCCAATAAATTCTGAAGAGGAAGAACTTCTAAGATATATGAATGATTTAAGAAGGCTTCATATTGATGAAGATACTAATGATTTAGATCTGGTAATAGATGCATTCACCAGGAATGAAAGGCTTATTTTACTGCGTATGGTTCATAGACTTAATGACATTCGAAATATAAATAAGTTTAATAAAAAATTTCAGCGTGAACTCTCAAACGAAACTTTACATATGTATGCCGCTTTAGCTGGGAGGCTCGGTTTCCATACATGGAGACGTGAAATGGAAGATATATGTTTTAGAGTTCTTCATCCAAAAACAGCAAAAAACCTTTTGGAACAATTTCATGCTTATCATGATGTTGATGTGGAATGTTTAAAACAGACGGAAAAATTTTTAAAAAGAATATTAAAGAAAAATAAAATTGATGCCCGGATAGATAATCGGATAAAGAGTTTGTATTCGACATATAGGAAAATGCTTCTTAAACATAGGAAATTTAAAGAACTTACTGATCGGCTTGCCTTGAGAATTATCGTTGATGGAATTGATACCTGTTATCGAACTTTGGGTGTTATTCAAACCGCGATGAATCCAATGCCGGGAAAGTTGAAGGACTATATTGGCGCTCCTAAAGAAAATGGTTATAAATCGATTCATTCTGTTGTGTATCCGCTTCCTGGTGTTACTGAACGGCCGATTGAGATTCAGATTCGGACAAAGGAGATGCATTTTGAATCAGAATATGGAATAGCAGCTCATATTGATTACAAAAAATTGACTTATAATTTGACTGCGCGTCCAACGCGTGTGAATCTTTTTAGAAATCTGGAAATTTTAAAGGGTGAAACCAGAACTCCTGATCAATTTAGAGATGCTCTTAGAACATATTTTAATGAAGATCGTTTGATAATTTTTGATCATAAAAATAATCTTTATCATTTGAAAAAGCCGGCTACTGCTTTGGATTTTGCTTTTATTATTTTTGGGGAACGCTGTAAAAGGCTTAAGCAGATTTTTGTAAATGGTCGCGAGCAGGCTTATGATTTTGTTCTTTCTGATGGAGATGTTGTACAGGTGAAGTTTGGAAGGGAAGTTTCTTTTGAAAGAGAATGGAAGGGAATTTGTTTTAGAGATCGTTCAAGAGAAGTAATTCGGAATATTGTGAAAAAGTAATAAATTAGATATCTTATTTAATGTTAATCATTTCCTGTGAAAAAATTATTAATACTTTTAATTTTACCGATATTAATTTACGGCTGTTTAATTACAAATGAACAAACAACCACTATGCGGGACACAGCAATATTTGCGGGGGGATGCTTCTGGTGTATGGAGTCTATCTTTCAGGAAAAGGATGGGATTATTGAGGTGATTTCCGGATATATTGGAGGTGAAGCCGAAAATCCAACTTATAAGGAAGTTTCCACTGGAGAAACCGGACATAAAGAAGCGGTGAAAGTGATTTTTGATTCTGAAAAAATTTCTTATGAAGAACTTCTTGAAATTTTTTGGACTAATATTGATCCCACCGATGATACCGGTCAGTTTGTTGATAAAGGAAGTCAATATAGAACAGCAATTTTTTATTTGAATGAAGAACAAAAGAAATTGGCGGAGGATTCGAAAAGCGAATTGGAGAAATCGGGGAAATTTGATGAGACTATCGTTACGGAGATTCTTCCGGCAGGGAAATTTTATGAAGCCGAGGATTATCATCAGGATTATTACAAAAAGAATCCTTTAAAGTTTGAGACTTACAAAAAGGGTACCGGAAGAGAAGATTTTCTTGAGGAAGTCTGGGGGAAAGAGGAAAATGTAAAAGAAAAATTGACGTCTCTGCAGTATGAAGTTACCCAGGAATGCGGAACTGAGCCGCCGTTTCAAAATAAGTATTGGGATGAGAAAAGAGAAGGTATTTATGTAGATATTGTTTCGGGCGAGCCTTTATTCAGCTCCAAAAATAAATTTCAGTCCGGAACGGGATGGCCTTCGTTTACAAAACCTCTGGAGCCGAAGAATATTGTTGAAAGAGTCGATAAGAGCCAGGCTGAAGAAAGAATTGAAGTCAGAAGCAGGCAGGCGGATTCACATTTGGGGCATGTTTTTGAGGACGGACCGAAGCCGACTAAACTTAGATACTGTATTAATTCTGCTGCGCTGAAATTTATTCCAAAAGAAGACCTTGAGAAGGAAGGGTATGGGGAATATCTGGAATTATTTAAATAATTTTTAACAATATAATTATGAAAACCAAAAAGATTCTGCGTTTTGCAAAGATTGTACTTTTGGGTATTTCTGCTGTTTATTTTACTTTGGTTGTTTTGGGAAATCTGACCGATTACGGCACGAATTATGAATTTGTGAAGCATGTAATGAGGATGGATGATACTTTTATGGATCCTGATTTGATGTGGAGGTCCGTTGATTCGGAAATTTGGTATCATATTTTTTATTGGATCATAATTATTACCGAAATAGTGGCGGCGGTTTTACTGTGGATAGGTTTTGTGAAGCTTTTCAGTAAAATGAAAGCAAATTCTCAGACCTTTAATAATGCGAAGTCTTGCGGGCTTCTTGGACTTATCGTTGGATTGATACTTTGGTTTCTGTATTTTATGACTATAGGAGGGGAATGGTTTTCCATGTGGCAGTCGGAAACATGGAATGGACTTGATGCGGCAGGGAGAATGTTTTTTGAGACGGGAATTTCGTTTATAATTGTGATGTTGGAAGATAAATAAATAATATTTTTCGGAAAATTTGAAGTTGTTTCAATTTAATTATATA
>WJKQ01000132.1 GCA_014728975.1 Candidatus Peregrinibacteria bacterium
CTGCGATATAGCATAAATCCAGTGCGGCGGAGCCAAGTCTTCTTACTGCCTGGGATTTTAAAGTCATTGTTTTAAAGTATGGAAAATTAATATTTTTGTGTGTAGGCGGAAAACCGGTTACATTGAGTGAATTTGATAATTTTTTTATAGAGGAAACTTTTATTTTTTTATTATTGAGGTAGGCTCCTTTTCCTTTTTCCGCTGAGAAAAGTTCTTTTAATCGAGGGGCGTATACCACTCCGGCAATCAGGTCGCCGGAAAGATAATCATAGTTTTTTGATTTTTCTGCGGATTTGGTTTTGAAAACTCCAATGGAAACTGTATATATAGGCAGATTGTGAGCATAGTTTGTAGTTCCGTCAATTGGGTCGATTATCCAGATATATTTTGAATTCGCGAAAAGTTCAAGAGTTTTTTTGTGGGACTTTTTGCTTTCTTCTGCGAGAATTGCATGATCCGGAAAAGTTTTTTTAATTTCGTTTATTATCAGCTTCTCGCTTGCTATGTCTACATTTGTCACGAGATCGTTTTTTGCTTTCTCGGTAATGGTTAAGCTCTTTTCTGATTTTTCCAGAATCAGTTTACCGGCTTTTTTTGCAGTTCTGACAGCAAAATTTAATATTTTCATAGTTGGATTATAACATATTTTATGTTAATATCTTTGCTACTGTTTTTGTCTATTTATGGGGAAATTCACATTAAAAACAAGTATGAAGCCTAAAGGTGATCAGCCTCAGGCGATAAATTCTCTGACCAGAGGTCTGAATAAAAAGGAAAGATTTCAGACTTTGCTTGGAGTAACGGGCAGTGGAAAAACATTCGCGATGGCAAAAGTTGTTGAAGCCGCGCAGAGGCCCACTCTTGTTCTCGCGCATAATAAAACTCTGGCTGCTCAACTTTGCAGTGAATTCCAGGAATTTTTTCCGGATAACGCTGTGAGTTATTTTGTTTCTTATTATGACTATTATCAACCGGAGGCTTATAAGCCCGAGACCGATACTTATATTGAAAAAGACGCTTCCATTAATGAAGAAATTGATAAATTCCGGCATGCCGCGACAACTAACCTTCTAACTCGTGAGGATGTGCTGATTGTGGCGTCGGTTTCGTGTATTTACGGACTTGGTTCCGTGGAGGACTATACTGACCTTGCAAGAAAAATTGAGCAGGGAGAGATTTTGCAAAGGGACAAGTTTTTGCGGTATTTGACAGACTTACAGTATGTACGTTCTTCGATGGAATTTAAAAACGGGATGTTTCACGTATTGGGTGATACTGTGGAGGTTTTTCCTCCTGATAGAGATACTGTTTTTAGAATTGAATTTTTTGGAGATGAAATAGAGGCTGTCAGTGAGGTGGATTCTTTTACAGGTGAGCTGATAAAAGAACTTAAAAGTGTGACGATTTTTCCGGCCAAGCATGCTGTTACGACAGAAAACAAAATCAAAAGAGCTGTTGGTATGGTTCAGAATGATCTGGAAAAAAGGTATAACGAGCTTAGGAAAATGGGTAAAAATATTGAAGCTGAACGTATAAAAACACGTACCGAATACGATATTGAGATTTTATTGGAGACAGGCTACTGCACCGGGATTGAAAATTATGTGAGATATTTAAATAACACAGAGCCCGGCCGGCGTCCGACGACCTTGATGGATTATCTGCCGGAGGACTATGTGCTTTTTATTGATGAGTCGCATATGACTGTTCCCCAGATCGGGGGTATGCATAACGGTAATTATTCAAGAAAATCGACTTTGATTGAGCATGGCTTCAGGCTTCCTTCCGCTCATGACAATCGTCCGCTAAAATTTGAGGAATTTGAAGAGTACATGAATAATGTTGTTTTTGTTTCTGCGACGCCCGGTAAATATGAAAAAGAACATACAAAAAAAGATTCTGTTGTTGAGCTGGTTGTCAGGCCGACTGGGCTTGTTGATCCGGAAATCTCCGTTCGTCCGACCAAAGGACAAATCAAGAATTTATTAAAGGAAATACATAAGAAGGTTAAGGTCGGGGAAAGAGTTTTGATTACAACTTTGACAAAGCGCAGCGCTGAAGATCTGACCGAATTTTTGTCGGACGCGGATGTTCGTGTACGCTATCTTCATTCCGATATTGATACAATTGAAAGGATTGAAATTTTGAGGGATCTCAGACTTGGTAAATTCGATGTTTTGGTGGGAATAAATCTGCTTAGAGAAGGGCTTGATCTTCCTGAAGTGAGCATGGTCGCAATTTTGGATGCTGATAAGGAAGGGTTTTTGAGGAGCGCCAGTGCTCTGATCCAGACGATGGGACGGTGCGCCAGAAATGTTAATGGATTTGTAATAATGTATGCCGATAAAGTAACTGAGGCTATGAAAGCGGCAATCAACGAAACAAATCGCCGTAGAAAGAAACAGGTTGCTTATAACAAAAAGCATGGAATTACTCCGAAAACAATTGTAAAAGCAGTAAGAGATATTACCCGTTTTGGTGGAAAGAAAAAAGAAAAACGGGAGGTCGGGATTGAACCTTCAAAAGTTCCCAAAGATGAGGCCAGGAGGCTTATTGAAGTTATGGAAGCAAAAATGGATCTTGCCAGTCAAAATCTTGAATTTGAGAAAGCTGCCGAGCTCAGGGATGAAGTAGAAAAGTTAAGAGAAGAATTGGGTATTTAATAAATATAAATATGAGTCTTGATGAAATGAAAGGAAGGAAGGAAGAATCCAATGTTGTGGATTTTTGTGAATTCAGAAGGCAGAGATTTAATATGCCTGTAGCTGATTATCGGGAAGCTGTAAGACTTCGTCTGGAGTCTATTGTGGTCAACGCGATGATGTTGGGTTTGGCCATAAGTGATAAATTTGTGTTTGAGACAGAGGATTCTTCACAGAATGTTTTGTTTTGTGAAGACATGAATATTATGATGGGCTTGATCAGCGACGATGATTTTGAGGATCAATACGGGAAAGTCAGGAGTAATTGTATTGGAATTGATGAAAGGACTGAGAATATGCTAAACGTCAGAGGGTCTGTTACATTATTTCCGTATTTGTGTTTTTTGAAAGCACCCGGTGGTCAGATTTACGAATTGTATTTTGTTTTGGATAAAGAGGGAAGGATGAAAGCTTATCATTGCTGGAAGGCGGGAGGTATGTAAATCCATGGTCTTTTTACAGTCCTCTTCCACCGCCCCCTCCGAAGCCGCCGCCTGAGAATCCGCCGGAAAATCCGCTTACTCCTGTCCATGCGCCTCCGCCTCCGCGTCCGCCGGGTCTGGAAACAAGACTGGAAGTCGTTTTATTGGAGAAGGAGTTGAGAGAATTCGCAAATGCCGTCATTCTAAATGGACGTGTAACTGTGTATGGGTGAGCGGGGTGATACCATGTTGGGGGTCTGGTAATTATTCCTTTAAAAGCATTTGCCCATTTTTTTACAAGTCCGAAAGATATCGCATAGGGTAAAAGTTTTTCAAAAAGGATGTTTTGTTCCTCCTGAAATTTCATGCGGTCTTTTTCGGCGGTTTCGATGTATTCGTAAAGTCCTCGCAGTTTGTAGTATGTTTCTGTTCCTTTTTTTGTTTTTCTCGGAAGAAAATTTCCAACAATACTTATTGTTATGCCTGAAAGTAAAAGTCCGAGAAATAAGGCGACTGAAAAGGCAATGATCTGGAAAGATATAAAGATTAATGTTATTCCCGCTCCTATATAGATTTTTCTTATGGTTGAGGGATTATGCGGGAAGAAATTATCTTGTATAAGTTGTTTCATCACCTTTTTCTTGATATTTGATATATTTTTGTAAAATTTGTTTTTTAGTTTCGAGATTTTGATTTTTTCCCCTTTGGTATTTGAAGGAAAAATCCCTTCCAGGGTTATTTTTTCAAATTCTTTTGAAGTTTTGTAAGGTTTTTTGAGTACAAGTTCGTAATCGTAACTCTTTCCAAATAATTTCTTTTTCTCTATTTCATTTATTTTAATATATCCTTTTATCGCAAAGTCAATGATAGTCGCGGTGATATCCCGCGGATGTATTTTTTCATCGATTATTGTACCGGTTTCAGTAGGTTTGAGATCTTTCGGCGGTTTATAATGCGGCATTATCGTGTCTCTGGCGATTTTCTCGTCTCTTCCGCGGGTATACCAAAGATAAAGCATTACTATAAGAGTGATCGGCGCGGGGATTATCCCCCAGTTGTCCCTGATGAACCACCAGGCTTTTTTTGCCGGTGATGGAGGAGGGATTGATCCCTTTGGCAGACCGATTACGATCGTGAGATTTTCGTACGGCTTAAATGGTCTTAATGATTCAAAAGAAACAGTTTTTGAGTCTTCAATTTTATAACTGCATTCTTTTTCGGTACTTCCGTATGTTCCGGTGAAACAATCCAGTTTTATTTCAGATTTATCAAATTTATCGGGTAGATGAACTCTTGCTGAAACTTTATCAATCGGGACCACCCATTCCGTGCCGTTAACGTTCCAGTAAAATTCTTCATGGTTTTCAAAAAAACTTATCACATTATCGGCTGTGTAGTTAATTATGTAGTTATTTATGTCGTTTCTGTATTCATCTTCGTGATTTGTCATCTCTATGTTGAGATAGCCGTAATCTTTGTAGACGTTTAATTTCCATGGATTTCCGTTTTCATCGACCGCGCTTTTAAAATCCAGGCGGGCGTTGTAGGTTTTCGGATGCCATTGCCCTGAAATCTGATATTTATATGGAATAACCCTTGCTATGCCTCTATGAGCTTCATTTGAGAAATCCGCAACAATCCGTTCGGTAATATCCACTGTTCCGTTTTTTTGAATTATTATTTCTGAATGGAACTTTTGAATTTTCCAGTTTTCCGTGTATTCGTAGTCGTTGAAATAATCCTGCGCGGATGCTGTGAGTGATAATATAAAGCTGACTGCAACTGTTAGGGCTGCGGCTGTGAAGAATTTTTTCATTTTTTTTGTAAAATTAGGCTTTTGGCTCTTCTTCGGGCGGTTTTGATGTTTCCGGTTGTTTTGGTGTTTCCGGTTGTTTTGGTGTTTCGGATGGTTTGGGAGTTTCAGGCGGCTGAGATGTAGGTGGAGGTGTAGGCGGAGGCGGAGTTCCCGACGGAGGAGTCGGTGGA
>WJKQ01000133.1 GCA_014728975.1 Candidatus Peregrinibacteria bacterium
ACAGTTTTAATATTAAAGCCAGTTTCTTCTGCAATCTTAGCATAAGATTTTCTTCCAAACCATAAGTGTCTAATTATGTCTAAATCTAAATCAGTTAACTGCACCCTATTATGATTTTTCATGATTACAATTATAAACATCATATATTTTATAGTCAATAAAAAACGAAGAATAGGCAAATAATAAAAAAATAAAGAGAAAAATAATAAATAAAGTAAAAAAAGGTGATAAAAAGACTAAATAAAATAAAAAAATATCTTGATATAATAATATGGGTAGCTTATAATATAACCCAATAATATAATTTGGAGAGAAAAAAATTGAAGGGCAAAGAAAATGTTGACCTATTAGGTAGAGCATTCAACACGTCCCTTTTTGAAACCTTTGTTTTAAGAAGATCAAAGCGTGTGCCGAGAGGGGGCGCAATTAATGCGGCGCGCGGAGGGTTGAAATATAAATCAAAAGAAGTTCCCTTAAAACTTACTGAGGAAGAACTATCGTTACTTTGTTTTTCAGCCTCTGGTCTGACTGGAAGAACTATAGAGGAAATTAGACATCTTTTAGGACACATAACTCCTATTGGCAGAACCATACCTAGTCCGTGCGCTTCCCTGACTCATCATCTTTTCTATACAAACGACTCCGGCACTTTTTATTATAAAACGGATAGCGTAGATGAAGTTTTACCAAAAAAAGTATTACGTTTTAAGAAGCCGGAAGACCGGAAAGCTATACTTACGGATTTTCAGGATAAAAGAATTCAGTTAAACGACAAAAGGTTACCTATTCCAAGAGATGCAATAGGTAATGCATTTGAACCATTGGTTAATCTCGAAGGAACTACTTTATTTATTCCAATAGCTGATGCAACTCGAGAATATATAAATCTTCTATTTACAGGGCTTGCACAGTTTCGATGGAAATTATGGGATGAAGTAAAAGATCAGCCAGCTGGTATAGGTAAGTGGATAGATTCAGGATTCTTGAATGGTCCAAAATTAACTGTGTTTCAATATGACATGATGTTGCCCTGGTTAACAAATTTAGAAGCAGGAATGGCTTTGCAAAATCTATCTTTGGCTGCAACTGCTTTAGGGTTGGGTTCTTTCATCATGCACACTGTTGACCTGTTAACAGTAATGAAACTTCTTAATATGAAATTGGTAGCTCCAGAAAAAAAATTCCCTGAATCTCAAGTGAATCCTGTTGGGATACCAAATATTTTAGAAGGATTTTGTCCGCCATTTAAAACAGTAGACGAGGCTGTGGATGAGATAGCTTCTATCAAATGGGGTTCAGAAGGGTTTTATGGAACAAAAGGCTATAATATCCCTTGCCCAAAGTGGTACAAAGATATGACGGAATGTGTAAAAGCTTTTTGTAATTATATATGGGATAATTACAAAAGATTCCCCAAATATGCTGATGCGATGCATATTCCGGCATTAATACAGGTGCATCATATTGATACAGGTTTTTATTCAAAATATTTTTCTGATTATTTTACCGAAGCTGAGGTAAAGCATAATACTCTTTGGCATCAGCAATGAAATTTCGCATTTCATTTAGCACATTATTTATTTCTGGAATTTTGTTAATAGCCCACAAAACTTAACAAACTACCTATATAATAACTAAATTGGTACTACTATGTGCTTTATAGTACTAATAATATTAAAAAAATATGTTGATTTAATATTATTGGTATGGTAAAATTGAAACATTGAATGCTTAATTGGGGATTGCATATGAGAATAAAAGTTATTATTCCTAATTCGTCAGTTCCTTTCCGAGATAGTCAAATCAAGGCAAGAAAATCTGTAGCATCCTCAGGAACAACTGTAGAAGTAGTGTGCTTACCGCACGGCCCCGTATCGATTGAGTCTGCTTATGATGAAGCACTTGCCGGGCCATACATTATAAATGAAGTCGAAAAAGCAGAAAAAGAGGGCTTTGATGCAGTCAGCTTAGATTGTGCAATGGATACAGTAGTAAGGGCTGCTAAAGAGTCTGTAACAATACCTGTTACGAGTGCAGGTGAAGCAGGTCTATTGATAGCAATGGGTTTATGTTCATATTTTTCAGTTGTTACAGTATTAAAAAGTACTGCAAAGGATATTGAAGATAACATCCGAAAATATGGTTTTAATATTAGGTGTAAATCTGTTAGATATGCAAATATCCCTGTTTTAGATTTATGTGATACGGATAAAGCTGTAACAGCAATTAGGTCTGAAGGAAAAAGAGCAATATTTGAAGATGGAGCAGAATGTATTGTATTGGGTTGTACTGGCATGTCAGAATTATGCGGGATATTATCGAATGAATTAAATGTTCCCGTTATTGATCCTGCCTCTGCTTCAATCCAATTGGCTGAAATGTATGTGTCTATGAGGTTAAGCACAAGTAAATATGCTTTTGAATTGCCAAATAAAAATAAATAAGATGCAAGGAGGATAGAAAAATGGCACTTATGTATGAATTTGAGTTAGGAAAAGCAGGGTATGTCGTCGCTTTTGAAATGTGCCAGATTAAGAAAGGCGAGAACGTAATTATTACTGTAGATTCGGCTATGGACCTTACACC
>WJKQ01000134.1 GCA_014728975.1 Candidatus Peregrinibacteria bacterium
GGTCTTTGGAATCGCTTTGGCCAGAGGCACGAAAAACTTTAAAGCTGTGCATTGCATGTTTTTTGTTTGTCCTTTATGTGTGATGTTGAGAATTTCAGGACAAAATATGATTGTAGAAGTCTGTAGTCCTCATTTCTGGACCCGGGTTCGACTCCCGGCATCTCCACCAAGAGTCAGTTTAATCACAAAAATTAATTTTGTGTTAATGGATGACGGTTTTGTTTTTATAATGCCGGTTTTTGGGTTTTGAAGTATGTTTAAGATTTTGTCTTCCGATGCAGAGATATGTAAAGCCCGCCTTTTCGACTTTTTCCGATGTAAAAATGTTTCTGCCGTCCAGGATGAGAGGATTTTTCATAAGTTTATGGAGATTTTTCAGGTCGACCTTCTTGAATATTTCCCAGTCGGTGAGTATCAGGAGAGCGTCCGTGTTTTTCGCGGCTTCTTCGGGTGTATTCGTGTAAGTAATGTTAAAAGATTCGATGGTTTTTTGGGCCGTTTCTATCGCCGCAGGATCAAACGCTTTGATATGAGCTCCTTCTGTCTGGAGTTTTTTTATTATTGTCAGCGACGGTGCTTCTCTCATATCATCTGTATTTTGTTTGAATGATAGACCCCATATTGCGATTGTTTTTTCTTCCAGAGGTCCTAATGTTGTTATCAGTTTTTGAAAGAGAATGGACTTTTGTTTTTCATTAATTTCGTCAGCGGACTTTATAACATGAAAATCAAAATCGTAATCTCTGCCTGTCTGAATCAGTGCTTTTACGTCTTTGGGAAGACAGCTTCCGCCATATCCTATGCCTGCGTTCAGGAAGCGGGGGCCGATTCTTTTATCGAGACCGATACCTTTTGAGACGGTCTCTATGTTTCCCCCGCATTTTTCGCAAAAATTTGCCAGTTCGTTGATAAAGCTTATTCTCGTGGCCAGCATGGCGTTCGATGCGTATTTTATAATTTCAGCGGTTCTGATATTTGTGGAAACAATTGTCGGTGAATTTTTTGTCGCGGTTCTGTAAAGTTCTTCCATTTTTTCTTTGGCTCTGGAGGTTTTTGTGCCTATAACTATTCTATCGGGGTTAAGTGTGTCATTTATCGCGTTGCCCTCCCGAAGGAATTCCGGATTGGAAACGATATCAAAATCCAGGGTTAGGCTACGGTCGGAAATATGTTTGCGGATAATTTTTTCGCATATATCGCCGGTTCCAACGGGAACTGTCGATTTATTTACAAAAATTTTGTAGCTGTTTATATACTTTCCAAAGGTTCCGGCGACTTCTTTCACAAATTGAAGATCTGCCCGGTGGTCTTTGTCCTGCGGTGTCCCGACTGCGGAAAAAACGAGTTCAGCAAAATCAATTGCTTTTTTGGCATCTGTGGTGAAGTTCAGTCTGCCTGAATCGTGATTTTTTTTGACAAGTTCCTCAAGCCCCGGTTCGTAAATGGGGATAATTCCTTTTTTGAGGTTTTTAATTTTTTTTTGGTCTATGTCTACGCAGAGCACTTCGTGTTTCATTTCTGCAAAACATGTTCCGGTGGTAAGGCCAACATATCCCGTGCCGATTACTGCGATTTTCATAGTTTTCTTTTACCAGAATATTTTAAAGGTTTCAATCCAGGTTTTTGTAGTCTGTATTGTCAAACCATTTTCCAACGAACTCTTTTCTACCGAGCTCTTGACGATCAAATCTTTCCGTGAGATTTTTAAGAGAGATTATAACTCTTTTGAAGTTTTCTCTATTTTCAATAATAAGATGATCTCCCATTTTTCTGTCGATTCTCCATCCGAGTTTTTTGAGTTCGACTTCCGTCCCCTTTTTGTATAACCGTATTTTTTTATCGAAATAAGACTTTTTAATGACGAGGGGAAGGGGAGGCGGGGGAGGTTTATTAATCTTTTCTTCCGTTTCCCGAATGGTGTCCTGATTTGAAGAAGAGGTTTTTGAGTCTGATTTTTTCATTGTGTCCCGGGGAGGCTCCGGCGCATCAGTTATTATCGAATCCGGAGTTGTAGTGTCTGTTGATGTTTCAGCGTCGGGTTTTTTGCCGATGTCTTCCGCTGTCAGTACTGTTTTGGAGGCTGATTGTACGTCTGCTGAAGCCAGGGAAATGTCGGGAACCGGTTTTCGGGGTTTTTTTGAAGAAGTAGACAATGATTTTTTATCCGGTGTGTAGCTGATTCCGAAAATTATTGATATTAGTCCGACTGCTCCAAAAAGTGCCGCGATTTTGTATCTTAAGTTTCGTGAAATTGAGTCTGTTTGTTTTTGTATCCATTCTTCCGGAAGGTCCGATTCTGCCGTTCCGGTTTCATTTTCTCCGAGGGATTCAGGAATCGTAAAATCTTTTTTGAAAATTTCTCCCAATTCAAGAATTAACTTGTTCAAAATACCTGCATCTACCCCGGTCTTTATTCCCGAGGAGACTTTGTCCAAAATTGATACCAGGATGTCTCCGGATTGTCTGTACAAATCAGGATTGGATTTTTTTGTCTGGACAAGACAGTTAACAGCGAGTCTTTTAGCTCGTCCGTAGGCTAAAGACAGTGCCTCTTCTTGATCTGTTCCGGGAGTGTCCAGAGCTTTTATTTCAGCAGGTAATGCTTCAAATAAAATTATCTGAATAAGGGGGATTCTTTCATCGGAAGAAGAAGCTGTTTCTGAATATGGAGATAGTTCTCCCCGCAGAAGCAGTTGTTTTGCTTCAATTCTTTCCTGAATTTTTTCCCCAATTCCGGAAATGGGTTTTTCCAAATCGGTTTTCTTTGTTTCAGCTGGAGCCGGAGGCGAGGGTGCGATTGAAACTGGAGCCGGAGGCGGTGTAGGTTCTGGCGCAGAAGGTTGAGCCGGAGTCGGTGGTTTTTGCGGCGGAGTGGGTTTTTGCGGCGGAAGGGGTTTCGGCGGCGGGAGGGGCTCTGGCGGTGGAGTGGGTTTCGGCGGTGACGGTGGTGTTTTTGGAACGATGCCTTTTATTTCAAAAAATTTTTCAATAACGGCAATCAGATTGTTCAATAATTCATCATTCGGATCTTTGCTTATAGAATTTTCTTTAGTAGGGATCATCAGGTCGAGTTCTTCAAAGGCGATTGATAACAGGGCTTCGTAATCAGTGCTTAGGTGTACAGCGAGATCTTCGTATTTTTGGTATTTAGAATCAAACCCTGTGGAAAGTTGGGTGATTATATTAGCAGCCAGTTCGTGTCTTTCTTTTCGTGAAATATCCGCCAGGGTACCCAGTTGAAAGACTCCTTGTAACAGGCTGATTTCATGTATATTTGAGGAGTCATCATCTTCTGTAAAAATGATTTCCTTGCCCTGTAAGGCCGCATATTGAAGGATTAAGGAGTGATAGTAATCCGGTTTTTTTCCTTCTTGTTTCAGTTCTTCGGTTTTTTTTCCGGCGAGTTCGATGCAGTCGAGTTTTGTGTAGGGACTTCCAAACGTATCAATTGTATTTAAATCCTGTTCTGTTAAACCCAGCTGTTCTATTGTTATTTCCATGGGATTTCCTCCCGCCAGTTCGATATTTCTGAGAAAGCTGTTCGCAAGTTCGTTTTTTTCTTCTTCGGAGAGTTCGTCAGAAGAGTATATCAGCCAAAGAATAGGTCCTTGAGCGTTTTTTGAAAAACAGCATAGATCTCCATGCCGAATGGCGTCTGATATGATTTCTTTAATATGAGGGTTTTCCGGCAGGACTTCGTTCATGGTTCCGGTTATAAGGAGTGGATTATACATTTCGATGTAAACTTGTCAACTTAGGTATTGACTTTGTCCTTTGTGTGTGGCATAAGGAGTTCCTTTACTTATATTTTTATGGATCTTCATGTTGAAAAACAGTGTGTTGAAGAGTTAAAAAAGGGAGATAAAAAGCACTTTTTGCTATTATTTGACGCGAATTTTGAGTCTGTTTATAAGTATGTAGCGAGACGGGTTCCCGACAAGAGCGAAGTCGAGAAGATAGTTAAGCTGGCTTTTTTGGACGCGTTGGGACAGGCACGGAATACCCCTTCCGATATTGGCTACCTGATATGGCTTTACAGTCTGGCTAAACCCAGGATATGGGATTATATCAGTAAAAGCAGTTTTCCCCAGAAGCAGGGATTGATTTCAATTGAGAAGAAAGAAGGAAACGATAAGCAGGAAGAGGATCTTGTTGATAAGGCAAATAAGATGATGGGTAAGCTTTCTCTGGAAGAAAGAGAAATTTTGGGTCTAAAGCTGTTTGAGGAGGTTACGGATGGAGACGTAATGATAATTCTGGGATTTGAGGAAGGTGCCGTAGGGCCGAGAATATATAGAGTTCTTAAGCGTGCGCACTTTTTGCTGTTTGGAGAAAGCGAGGAGAAAAAAGGGGTATATTTTGGAGAGTTAAGCGGATTTTTTGAAAGACTGAGGGAGAGAGAGAATATTGAAATTCCCGAGGTTTTTAAATTAAGTTTAAAAATCGAGCTTACCAACAGGATCGATAAAAAAGATTTTGCGATTGACGGAGAGGTTGTTGATGATAAGAAAAGCGGGGAGAAAGAGAGCGCTTCAAAGGAGCCCCCTGTTAAGTCCGAAATCAAAAGAGAAAAACCGACAGGATCCGATGATCCGGCCAAAGTTTTTGTGAAAGCTGTTGCGGAGATGAAGGAGGAAGAGGCTCTTAAGAGGGCGAAACAAACGGCGAAGTTTGAGAGAAGGGAGAAGGTCTATAATTTTGTTGACAGGCGTAAGCCTCTTTTTGTGTTTTTGCCGGCTGTTATTCTCTTGTTTGTGATTGTTTGGATACTTTTTAATATTTTTAATTTTCAATTTGGGGTCGAGAGGGCTTATCCGACCGA
>WJKQ01000135.1 GCA_014728975.1 Candidatus Peregrinibacteria bacterium
ATATTGGCTCAATTTATAGATGGGGAGCCAGCATAGCGGGAATTATCGCCGTACTTGTAATAATTTTCAGCGGAATTCAGATCGCAACCGCGGGCGGAGAACCTCAGGCAATCGAAGACGCAAAAAAACGAATTATAAAATCACTCGCGGGATTGGTCGTATTATTTCTTTCAGGTCTTATCCTTTACACAATTAATCCTAACTTTTTCGTCCGATAATGAAAAAAACACTAATCTACATTCTGCTCGCCCTGACAATCTCTATCACCATTT
This sequence comes from Candidatus Peregrinibacteria bacterium, assembly GCA_014728975.1. Taxonomy (GTDB): domain Bacteria; phylum Patescibacteriota; class Gracilibacteria; order UBA1369; family LOWO2-01-FULL-3; genus WJKQ01. The sequence goes on from WJKQ01000135.1 coordinate 273, forward strand.
TTGGGATAACAACTTCTGCGGAAAACATTTCCAAAAATAAAAATATAAAAGAAAATAACTTAATCGCGGTAACCGCTCCAACCATTCCCAAACCGGAACTTTTACCCGGCCCTTCGCAGGCTACGATTGAGAAAGAAGGAGGATCAGCAAGACCAATTCTTACAGAAACAATTCTGCCTTATTTTGCAGTCGGACTAATCGGCTTCATAGGTGGATTATCACTTTTATTTCTGGTAATAGCGGGCGTAAGATTCGTAACAGCCTACGGAAACGAAGAAGCAATAGAAAAAGCAAAAAAACAGGCAATTTACGCAACAGTCGGGCTTGTAATAGCATTGCTTTCCTATACCATTGTAACAATAATTGTAAACTTGAGAATAAGCGGCGATGTAACGGAAAGAAAACAAGAAGCCGAAACCGAAGAAGCAACCGAAGAGGAAGAAGACAAAGTATACTATCCCGGAGAAGAAGAGCCGGATATCCCGATTGATCCAGAAGATGTAACAACATTCCCGGGAGAAGAAGACCAAAGTACACCAATAAATCCGGAAGACAAAGTAGAGTTTTTCTAAAAAATTATGAAAAAAATCACGTTCATAACAATTAGTATAGTACTAGTAAATTTGTTATTGCTTACAATGCAGGCAAACGCTGTAGCAGAACCTACATGTGAAACAACCAATGATTGTGGATTTGGAGAAATCTGTAAAAAAGGGAAATGCGTCGAATCCATTGAAGAATTACTCCCCCGGCCCGGCGAATATGGTGAAGAATTAAGAAAACAATATCCGGAAACCGGAACCGTAGGCGATCTTCCCGAAGTCGGAACGGAAGAGGTTTTCGCGGAATCCATAAAAACCATCCTCGAATGGGCAATGCTTTTCACAATTGCAGCAATTGTAGTAGCAGCCATTTATTATCTAAAATCACAGGGAAAAGAAGAAGATATTGCAAAAGCCAAAAGCATAATCCTTTACCTCGTTGTAGGGATGGCAATAATGGCGGCGGCATACGGAATAATAGCCGGAATAGCACAATTTGAATTTTTTCAGGCGGCACCATAATGAAAATCAAAAACATAATTACAATCAGTCTAGCAATAATATTGGGATTATTACTGATACAGTCAGTATCCGCCCAATACACAATTCCTCCCGAACTTCGCCCTCAAAATGAACCTTTTGCTGTAGAAGAGATAATCCAGCAAGAAGGAGCCGCCTCAGGAGCTGTACTGATACTACAAATAATTGCAGGGGGACTCTTATATTTTGCCGCACCCGTTGCAGTAATAATGATCGGACTGGCAGCACTTAATATAGTAACAGGAGGTTCAGATACGGAAAAAATCGAAACAGGAAAAAAACACCTTACCTGGTCGATAGTCGGCCTTGTTTTAATTATTCTCTCCTACTCAGCAGTAAGATTCATCATCAGCTTTGCTATACAGGCCGGTGAAGCAGGATAAAATTATTCATTCCTCCAGCCTTGGAAACAACGCCTCGCCCTTCTCAATCAAAGTCCCTTTTTTAAGCCCGCCCCATTTAAGATCACCAAAACTCAAACCTTCGACTTTTATTCCAATCTGTTCCGCAACTTTATCAGCCGTCTCCGGAAGGATGGGTAATAGTAAAATCACGACAAATCTCAATAATTCCAACAAATTATAAAGAACTTCAGACAATTCTTCATCATCTTCCTTAGCCATTATCCATGGTTTTTTTTCATCAATATATTTATTTCCCAAATCAACTATATCAATAATAATTTCACAGGCATTTTTAATATCAAATTTCTCAAAACCAACCATATACTTCCCAACCAGTTCCTCCAGTTCATTGAGAATACCCTTTCCCTCCGACAACTCAGGAACCTTTCCGCCAACATACCTTTCAGTCATCATCACAACCCTGTTCAACAAATTACCCAGACCATTCGCCAACTCGCTGTTATAAACTTCAACAAACCGTTCATGATTAAAATCTCCATCATCGGTAGTGGGAATTTCTCTCAACAAAAAATAACGTACCGGATCCAGACCGTATTTCTTAACATATTCCAAAGGATCTATCACATTTCCAAGAGATTTACTCATTTTATGCCCCTCACTCGTTACAAAACCATGAACATAAATAGAGCGCGGCAAAGCCAACTCTGCAGACATAAGCATACCAATCCATATCCCCGCATGAAATCTAAGTATATCCTTACCGATAACATGCACATCACAAGGCCAGTACTTTTTAAACTTTTCGCCTTCGGATTCATATCCGACGGCTGTAATATAATTTGACAGAGCGTCACACCAAACATACATTACCTGACTTTCATCATCCGGAACTTCAATCCCCCACGGTAAAATTTCTTTCGGGCGGGAAAAACTCACATCATGAAGCCCTTCCTCACCAATTATATTCAACATCTCATTTTTTCTGCTCAGCGGAATAATTTTTAATTTATCATTTTCTACAGCTTTCTTTATACGGTCTGAATATTCGGACAGTCTAAAAAAATAATTTTCCTCCTCCAAAATTTTCGGTTCGGTTTTGTGAATAGGGCAATGCCCCTCTTCATCAAGATCTTTATCCGGAATAAACGCCTCGCATCCAACGCAATATTTTCCTTTATAAACACCTTTATAAATATCACCGTTATTAAACATTTTTTTCCATAACTTTTTTACCCCGGCTTTATGTCTTTCAGATGAAGTTTTTATAAAATCATCATTCGATAAATTTAGTATCTCCGGAAGGGACTCGTAAATTTTTGCGTTCTTCTCAGCAAAATCCTGCACCGGAATCCCTGCTTTCTTCGCGGTTTCATAGACTTTTACCCCATGTTCATCTGTACCCGTTAAAAAATAAGTATCGTCCCCCTTCAAGCGGTGATATCTTGCCAACGCATCCGCCTGAACAAACTCAAGCGCGTGCCCGACATGAGGAGGCGCATTCACATAAGCTATAGCTGTGGTCAAATAAAATTTACTCATATTGAAAATCTACCAACTCACCTCCCTGCAAGTCAAGAACGGAAAACTACTCCTCTCCGGTGACTCCTTCCTTTCTATATGTACTATAAAGTGAAAAATTAAATACGGGCATAAACGACCCTCTTCTGATTTTTACATTAACACTTTGCTTATTACCACCGCTATAACCGTTTGCGGTTATATCCGCATATTCTCGAACGGTTTCGTTGCTGGATTCCGGTTCATCTTCATAAAATTCAACCCTAAAAAATAACCTGGATAGATATTCTTTATTTACTCCGGCCCTGAAAACAGACGGATTCATTAAATTTGTTAAAGTCAGATAATTAAACTCATGCTGATCAAGAAAACCTTTAATAGGATAGCACCCTCTTATCTCATCAGAAGTCAATTCTTTATCAATTCCGTAATCATAATATTCACGCGCTTCTGTACTCAAACATGTACCCACGTAAGTAACCGCCTCCTGCCCCTCCAGTTTAACCGGAACAACTCCGTGTGCCGACTGATATAATTCGGAGTATTGCGCACATTTAATTTCATCGGTATATCTCTTGTTTTGATCTACATCTCCGCATCCTACACTTCCAAACCAGGTCGGATTTCCGGCATTTGCCACAAAACTTTCCTCCACACCTTCCTGAACTAAATTTAATTTGGACAAAGCGGTAAAGTCAGTAATAGCCTCAGTATATCCATTCTCCCTGATCCCGAAAACTTTCCATCTTAAAATATCCCAACCATGTAAATTTTCTTTAAAAGTCTCAACCAAATCTTCTTTAAAATGAATTTTCGGATCAAACGGTGCAAAAAATTCAACGGTAAAATCCCCTACAGGCACATGTGTTAATTCACCTTCAACATTTTTAACCACAAACAAAGGAATTGTAATTGTTTCATTCAATTCCAAAACATCATAATAAGCTCTCAAATATTCATCAGCACTATCTCTATCATAATCCTCATCAAAACAAGGATACGCGCTGCAGGTATTTTCAACACTGTATTCACCGACAGCCAAATATTCATCATCAATCTTTAAAGGAACATATTCATCCTCCGGCTCCCATCCCGGCAAGTTATTATTCAGTTTATAAAGCGCGACTTCAATACCGGACTCCGCAGCATAAAAAGCCCGTCCCGCATCAAGAACCTCTTTGGTGGTTCGTATCTCTCTTAAAATAAGTCCCGATAAAGCCAGAGAAATCGCAATCAAAACTCCCATTACAAGTAACGCTACCAAAAGCGCTGTACCCTTCCTGTTTGTTACGATTTTATTCTGCATATCGTCCAATATAAGGTAAATAAATCTGATTATAAACGCGGGACGAAATTGTGGTCTGAAAATCCACTTTATAAGGCTCGCCTACGGCTTTTTCCTTTTCAAAAGACGCGAAAACCGTCACCATGGGATGAAACTGGTAAACATCGTCTTTAACATATTTATCACTGTAAGAATCGACAAAAGGATAAACATAGACCTCAAAATCTGTCACATTCACTTCTGAAGTATTTAAATCAATATAATCGGAAAAATTTGGACGATCGACACCCGGAAACTGATTGGGCAAAAGTGAAGACTTTGAAAGTTGAATTTTTCCGTAAGAACCTTCGTCTTCGTCAGCCGGAACATAATGAATATGAGAATAGTTTCTGCCGTCTTTTGAAACCAGATATAAAGATTTAATTTCGTTAATAAATTCTGCAGGATTGTTCCCAAAACTATATTTCACATTCCAATAATCCACCGTTCCTTCTCTCAATTCCTGAACAACGGTTTCAAAGACACGTCTTGCTTCCGCGTACATAACCCTATAATCATTTGCTTCACGCTGTGCTCTTACAATACTGGTATAAGAACTCATTAATATTCCCACAAAAATCACAAAAATACTCATGGCAATCAAGAGTTCCACCAGCGTAAATCCTTTTTGTTTCAGTATCTTATTCATAATTTATATCGCCCCCCCTTTCCAGTTAGTAAATATTTCCTCAACAACCACCTCCCTGTCACGAGCACCGTCTTTCCAGGTTACTTTTGACTGAACGCGAACATAATCACCGCAGTCGCGTTCATCACATTCATATTCATAAAAAGAAATTGTCCGATTAAAACCGCTCGCATCCCTTTCCACGAAATTAACCTCATCACCATCCGCCGACACTTCCCATGGCGCATAAGCATTAAGCTCCGAAAAATTACCTATTTCTTTTTCTGCAGGAATACTGCTTACATTTACAAAATCTATGGAATATTGACCATCAACTTCAAAATTACTTCCCCAGGGATTACCCGATTCATCACCAAGCCAATATTTATTGTGTATCCAATTCGTATCTCTGATATTTCGTACAGCTTCAATCCCTTCAACGGCAAAATAGTACGCCTGCAGAGTTTTTACATTGTTTTGGTTTGAACGAATCAATCCCACAACCAGATTTGTTGCTGTCACTATTGCAATAGTCAAAATCATCATTCCGATCATAACTTCAGTCAGGGTAAAACCCTTTTCGCACTTTCTGATTTTTTTGAATTTTTCAAACATACTATTCAATATTGTTTACCGACGCATTTAAAGAAAGAAAATCAAAAACAATCTCTCTTTTATACAGTTTTTCCTCACTTACTCCATACTTAATAATAATTTTCACCTTCTTATTTGCAGACGGACCGGAAAACTCTTCCAAAAAAGAAGCCTGGTCCCATCTGATCTCTACCCCCCCATACGGAGGAAAAAACCTCATAACAAAATTTTGATTAACTTCAGTTTCATTATTTTTTTCATCAAGCAATAAAATTTTTTGAATCGTAACATCCTCCAGAATTAACGGATCTTTTTCAACACCATCGATATCACCACAACCTTCATAACGCCATCCCTTCACTTCACCCTTCCAGACCTTATTTCCCTCAAAATTCTGGTCGAAAAAACTTGCATCAAAAGCCTCTCTTTCCGGATTTTTTTCAAAATATAGTCCATAGC
>WJKQ01000136.1 GCA_014728975.1 Candidatus Peregrinibacteria bacterium
ATGCTATACTGATTTCCAGAGCATAATCCCTCAATATTTTTTCATTCTCTCCAAAATAATAGCCTAAAAGAGCAAGTACAATCACCCAAAACCCGGCCCCTAAAAATGTATAAAACAAAAACCTCCAATAATTCATTTTAACAAAACCTGCCGGCAGGGAAATAAGCTGCCTGACAGCCGGTACAAGTCTTCCCAAAAATGTTGATAACCCTCCATATCTTAAAAAATAATTTTCAGATTTTTCTATTTTTCTTTTATTTATTAATAAAAATTTAGCCCATTTTCGCTCCGCCAGAGAATAAATAATCGGCCTCCCAAGCAATCTTGCCAAAAAATAATTAATACTTGCTCCAACCAAACTTCCCAAAATCCCAAATAGTATAACCAAGATTACATTCATCTCTCCTTTTGATGCCAGATATGCCGCAGGAGGCACAACCAATTCAGACGGAAAAGGGACAAAAGAACTCTCAATCGTCATCAAAAAAAATACTCCAAAATATCCAAAACTATGGTTTAAATCCAACAATATTTGCGCTAAATTTTCCAACATTGATTTAAAATTGGTGCCCGGGGAGGGACTTGAACCCTCACTCCCTTGCGGGAACGGGATTTTGAATCCCGCGCGTCTACCAATTCCGCCACCCGGGCTTGTAGTAATTACCAAAAGAAAATTAACAAACTTTTAGAATATTGGAAAGATCTTGTATACTACTCTTATGTTTTGTGATGAATTAAAAATTAAGGTAATAGCGGGGAAAGGCGGAGACGGCTGTGTTAGCTTTCGTAGGGAAAAATTTGTGCCGAAAGGCGGCCCGGATGGGGGAGACGGTGGAAACGGAGGCAATATCATTATTAAAGTAAATACAAATCATAATACATTAAACCATCTCGCACATAAAAAAGTTTATAAAGCAAAGGACGGAGCACCTGGTAAAGGCAAAAATATGCATGGAAAGAACGGGGAAGACCTGGTGATCGAAGCCCCCCGGGGTACAGTAGTTTTCAACGAAGATAAGTCTGTTTTATATGCCGACCTAAAAAAAACCGATCAAAAAACAACAATAGCGAAAGGTGGAAAAGGCGGACTTGGGAATGCAAGATTTGTAAGTTCCACACATCAGGCTCCAAAATTTGCTGAAAACGGCGAACCCGGTGAGGAAAAAGACATCCTTTTGGAATTAAAACTGGTAGCGGATGTAGGATTGATCGGTTTACCTTCAGCAGGAAAATCGACTCTAATTTCAGTTATTAGTAACGCAAAACCGAAAATAGCTGCATATCATTTTACAACTCTTTCACCAAATCTGGGAGTCGTAAATATGTCTAAATTTGGGGGATCTGAAAACGATTCTTTTATAGTGGCGGACATTCCCGGCCTTATAGAGGGAGCTAGCAAAGGAAAAGGACTTGGTCATCAGTTTTTAAGACACATTTCAAGAACAAAACTTATTGTTCATATTATTGATGGCTCGCTTGAAGATATTTCCATAAATTACAACACTATTCAGAAAGAATTAAAAAAATTTGATAAAAATCTTGCAAAGAAAGAGCAAATTATTGTAATTAATAAAATTGATATACTTTCAGCTGAAGAAATTAAAGAAAAAGTTGTTAAACTTAAAAATACTTCTAAAAAATTAAATATATTTACCATTTCCGCCGTAACTCATGAAGGAATACAACCGCTTTTATTTACAATTTACAAAAAATTAATGGAAATAAAGAAAAAAGAAACTTTAGAGATACCAAAAATCGAAGAAATTCCAATTCTTAAACCACACCTTGAAAAAACCACATTTAAAATAGATAAAATAATTAGAAAAAAAGACCGCAAAATTTTTAGGATAACCGGAAAAAGAATAGAACAAATCGCAATAATGACCGATATTAAAAATCCAGAAGGCCTTGAAAGAATGTACCACTATTTAAACAGAATGGGAATTCAAAAAGCGGTCGAAAAAGAAGGAGCACAATCAGGTGATATAATTAGAATCAAAGACAAAGATATACCTTACCGAAAATAAAATGAAAATAATTGTCGGACTTGGAAATATCGGAAATAAATACGCAAAAACACGTCACAATTGCGGATTTATAATGCTTGATCGTTTTGTCGAAGAAGTTGAAAAAGAAGGATTAAAAGTTAGCTGGAAGGAAGATTCAAAATTAAAAGCAATAACTTCCAAAATTCCATATAATAATGAGATACTTTTCCTTGCAAAACCGACAACTTTGATGAATAACTCAGGGCAGTCTGTAAATAAAATCATCAACTTTTTTAAAGAACCGATTGAAAATCTTATCGTAGTTTACGATGACATCGACCTTCCCTTGGGCAGCGTAAGAATTAGAGAAAAAGGCGGCCCCGGAACACACAACGGAATGAAATCCATCATAAACGCACTTGGAAGCGAAAATTTTAAAAGAATCCGCATAGGAATTGAAAGCAGAGGAGAATTGGCACCAAAGCATCAGGATATTACGAGTTTTGTTCTTTCAGATTTTACGGAAAAAGAAATTCCCATATTAAAGAAATCTCTGGATATCGCCGTTGAAGAACTAAAAAATAATTTAACTTGACCTCTATAAGGTTTTTCCATAGAGTAAATAAGCAATTTTTAAAATATTATGTTTGCAATTCTAGAAAAAGGAGGAAAACAATACAAAATCCAAAAAGGAGAAATGGTCAACCTGGAAAAAATACAAGGAAAAGAGGGAACTTTTGTAAATTTCGATAAAGTGCTTTTAATTTCCGATAAAGGAAAAATAAAAGTCGGAAGCCCATACATAAAAGGAGCTTCTGCTACCGGAAAAATAATAAGTCATAATAAAAACGACAAAATCAGAGTATTTAAAATGAAACCAAAAAAACGATATCAAAAAACTCAAGGACACAGGCAAATTTTCACAACAATAGAAATAACTGACATAAAAGGAAAAAGCGTAAAAACATCTACAAAAACCGTTACTGCCAAAACAACTTCAAAATCAGCCGCAAAACCAAAAACATCAACCGGACAAAAATAATTTTTTCAAAACATCGGCAAGTTCTTGAGGTAATTCAGACTCAAGCTCAATAACTTTCCCACTTTCAGGATCATTAAACTTTAATTTATAAGCGTGTAAAAACTGCCTCTTTAAATCAAATTTTTTGGTAAATTTATTGTTAAAACTTCCAACACCATATTTATCATCTCCCACTATACTATGACCTATGGCAGACATATGAACACGAATCTGATGAGTACGTCCCGTTTGTATTTCAACCTCTACCAAACTGACAATAAGATCTTTATCAATTTTAAACTCATTAAATACTTTATAACTGGATATAGCTTTTTTACCGAAACTTTCATCCACAACAGTCATTTTTTTTCTGTTTTTTATACTTCTTCCAACCGGTGAATCAATAATTCCTTTTTTATATTTTAAAGAACCCTTTACCAAAGCCAGATATTTCTTTTTTATTTTATGATTTTTAAATTGTTCAACAAAATATTCATATCCTTTTTCGGTTTTTGCGATAATAAGGAGACCCGAAGTATTCTTATCCAATCTGTGTACAATTCCAGGGCGAAATTTTTCCCCAACATTTTTATCAATTTTTTCCAAAACTTTATTTACAATCGTAGGCTCCTTGTAATTTGTTTCACCGGGATGAACCGAAATCCCGGAAGGCTTTTCAATTACAAAAAAATCTTTTGATTCATATACCAACGGTATATCAAAATTTCCTTCGCTTAATTGATATTTTATTTCATCATCAACTTCCTTTACAGAAATAACATCACTCTTATTAAGAATATAACCGGTTTTGACAATTTTCCCGTTTACATATACATTACCCGTTTTTATCATTTTTTGAATTTTTGAGCGTGAATATTTTTCAAATTTGTCATTTAAAAATTTATCAAGCCTTTTATTCGCAAATTTGGAATTTACTTTAAATTTCATATAAATAAAATATCAAACCTTCTCACCTTTTTTAATCCTAAATCCATTCCATGCCATGTCAAAAATCACTTTATGCATTTCAGCTATTTGTTCACTTTGAATTACTACACCATATTCATGGCCTTTATCAAGATGAAGAATAGATACTTTATCATTATATATATTCATACCATTCTCAAAAATACTCTCAAAATCAGAGATAGAAATATACAAAATATCTGTTAAATCCATATAATTCTCGTAATTTTCTTCAAAATACCTATGAATTTTTTTATTATCCGGAACTATCGTTTTTAATATTATTTTTTTATTTAAAATTTTCAAATTTCTAAACTCGATTAAAAATTCTTCCATTCCTGCTTCAAGCCATTTATGGAGAGGAAGATATGACCTGAAAAGGTCTTTTGCTTTTAAGGCATCATACATAACATGTTTCAGTCCCTCCCGACCATCAAAATAACTTACAACCGGCTTTTTAAAACTACAATTTCCACAAATACTCCGAAATTCAGGTATAGCGGCAATAAGCTGCGATCTTTGATAATCAAATATTCTGCATTTCCTATCAATATATCCTATTAATGCATTGGGATCATTGGCCATAAAATATTTAATATTGGAATTTCTATATGAAGCTACAACACCTTTTTTCTCCAGAGATTTTAATATGGAATAAGTAGTGGTCCTGTTTATTCCTATTCGTTTTGCAATAACACTTACAGCCTGGGGACCTATGCGAAGAAGTTCAAGATATATTCTTGCTTCGCGTTCGTTAAATCCAATCTCCTTTAATTTTTCATAAAAATCTATAGGCATAAAACAGGAACTTAAAATATAGAAATAAATTAATATTCGTCAAGATTTAGAAAAGCCATTATTCTCAATAAAATGAGAATAATTAAAATTTATTCATATTTTTCATAAACTGATCAAACTGCATCCTTTGTGTATCGGCAATTACTTTTGATTTAACCAGAACCGAAGAAGGATTTTTATCTACCGAAAAATTATTAAACATAACATAATCACTGGTGTCTGAAAAAATAACCCATTTTCCTTTAAAATCCACTTTTAATAAATCTATATTACTTTTAAACATTTTTAAGTCCTGTTTTCTGGACATGCATGATGTATAAGGACCGACTGTGGTACATATTGCTATATTTTTGGCATTTTGATTATATCTCTTTTGCCTGAACTTCAAAACCGGCTCCAGACCGCCAAGAACAGGAACAAAATTCTCCAAATCACCAAAATCGAGATTTGTGTTATATTTTATCTCAGACATCATCATGTATTTATCGATAATTTCTTCTTCAGAATCACAAATTTCAAACTCATTTATAGATTCGACAGGCACTTTTAGAAAAGGGGAAAAATCTTTAATTTTATCTGCAAGAGATTTTGTCTTTTTCTGTTTTGATTCAAGATTCTTAATCAAACAATCTAACGACAAAGGTTCAACACCCAGGTCAGTTTTCTCAATCATTTTAAATCCGTGCAATCTGTCAAAAGCACGATAAACTTTATTTTTATCCAGACCTGAACGGGAAACAAGTTCCCACTTGTTAGCAGAAGGTTTCTTCAAAAGTTCCATATATAATATAACTTCCGCTTCATTCAATCCCGCTTCCAATAACAATGATTTTAATTTTTTATACATACTTCATTATTTTAGCCTTAAATAAAAGCATAAAACCGCTAAATTGTCAATATGAGCATTTACAATTTTCTCAATTTAATGAGAATTTGTTTTTTTTAACAAAAACCAATAAACTATCTTTGATTTAATTTATCTTTAAATGAATATTCAAACTCTTCTTGATAGAGGAACTGTTGACGTAATAGTCAGAGAAGAATTGGAAGAAAAACTAAAATCCGGAAACAAACTTAATATAAAGCTCGGAATAGATCCTTCAGGTGCGGATCTTCATATTGGACACATGGTTGTAATAAAAAAACTGCAGGAATTCCTGGAAACGGGACACAATATCCAACTTATTTTCGGAAATTTTACAGGACAGATAGGGGACCCTACGGATAAACTTAATGCCCGTCCTCCAAAAAAACAAGAAGAACTGGAAAAAAATGCAAAAAAATATCTGAATCAGGCAGGAAAAATCTTAGATACAAAAAATGTTCAAATTTTTTGGAATGCTGACTGGCTTGAAAAACTAAATTTTACCGATGTAGTGAGGCTTTCTCAGGTTTTTACTGTTCATCAGATGCTTGAAAGAGATATGTACCAGGAAAGAATCAAAAAAAACCATCCTATATTTATACACGAATTTTTATACCCTTTAATGCAGGGATATGATTCGGTCGAATTAAAATCCGATCTAGAAATCGGAGGCACCGATCAGACATTTAATCTTCTGGCCGGAAGAACAATACAAAAAGCATACGGACAAAAACCTCAATGTGTATTGACGGTTCCGCTCTTAATAGGTACAGACGGAAAAGATAAAATGGGAAAAAGTCTGGATAATTATATAGGAGTTGATGAATCTCCTCAAGAAATGTTTGGTAAAACAATGTCGATCCCTGATAAATTAATAGTTCCATATTTTGAACTTGCCACAAATATTTCATTGGAAGAAATCGATAATATTAAAAAAGTTTTAGATGAAGGACAAAATCCACGTGACTTAAAAATTCGCCTCGCAAAAGAAATTGTCACTCTATATCACGATAAGGAAGCGGCAAAAAATGCAGAAAAAGAATTTATTAATATTTTCAGTAAAAAAGAAATTCCTGAAGATATCGAAACAAAAAAAATGGAAAAAACAAAATGGAATATTGTAGATCTTATTACAGAAGCAGGTTTAACTTCTTCAAAAAGTGAAGCCAGAAGGATAATCGAGGGTGGGGGAGTAAGAGTAGACGAAGAAAAAATAAATTCGATTGAAAAAGAAATCGATATAAGTGAAAAAAGACTACTTAAGGTAGGCAAAAGAAAATTCTTAAAAGTGACTGGAAAATAATGCTTCACAAAAGCTTGGATAAAGTTTTAAGAACGACCAAACATCATATTTCAAAATTAGACACACTTGGAATAAATACAGTAAAAGATTTTTTATTATATTTTCCCAGAACTTACAATGACACAAGACACTTTACAAAAATAATAGATATTACCACAAATGAAGTTCTTACTATAAAAGGTCAGCTTACAAATCTATTTAATATACGAACAAAATACGGTAAAAAACTAACTCGTGGAGTTTTTACAGATGATACAGGCTCAATTGAAGTTATATGGTTTAATCAGCCACACCTGGTAAGAATGCTTCCACGTAAAAAAGAAATCATACTAAGCGGTAAAGTTAAATTTGCATTTGGAAAAATAGCTCTTCAAAATCCCGCGTACGAATTGGTTCAAAGAGAAGAAGAACAAATACATCATGGAAGAATTGTCCCCGTATATCATGAAACGGAAGGCATTTCTTCAAAATGGATTCGCGAAAAATTAAAACCATTGATAGATAACTGGACAAACCTATTTGAAGAATACATGCCTGAAGAAATTATAAATGGACTTAACCTGATTGACTACAAAACCGCCATAAAAAATGCACATTTTCCAAAAAATTCAAAAATCCTTGAAAAATCAAAAGAAAGACTTGCTTTTGATGAACTTTTCTTACTTCAATTAAAAGTAATACAAAAAAAATGGCAGTGGCAACACGGAATAAAATCCAATTTCAACAAAAGTAAAATAGAAAAAAAGACCAAAATTTTGGAATCCTGTATCAAAACCCTTCCTTTCAAATTAACAAACGCTCAAAATAGAGTCATAAATGAAATACTGGAAGATATACAAAAACCATTCCCAATGAGTCGACTGATTCAGGGAGACGTCGGTTCCGGAAAAACGATAGTAACAGCTTTAATCGCATTAAACGTAGTAAAAAACGGATATCAGACAGCATTAATGGCACCGACTGAAATTCTTGCAAAACAGCATTATAAAACATTCATTGAAATTCTTAATATATTCGGCATAAATATCCAATTTATTGCGGGTAGCACATCAAAAAAACAAAAAGAGGAAATAATAAGACAAATGAAAACCGGTACTGTAGATATAATAATCGGAACCCATGCGTTAATTCAGGAAAAAATAGGATTTAAAAACCTTGGTCTGGCAATAATAGACGAACAGCACAGATTTGGAGTAAGACAAAGAGAAATATTAAAAAATTACGGATCACCTCATCTTCTAAGCATGACAGCTACTCCAATTCCACGGACATTAGCCATAACCGTATACGGAGACCAGGATCTTTCAATCATTGATGAAATGCCCAAAGGCCGTCGTAAAATCATCACCAGAGTTGTTCCAGAAAAAAAACGCATAGAAGCTTACCGTTGGATTGAAGACCAGATCAAAAAAGGAAGACAAGCCTTCATAATTTGCCCTTTAATAGACGAATCTGATGTGTTGGAAGTAAAATCAGTAATTAAAGAATATAATTTTCTAAATGAACACATTTTTCCAGGTTTAAAAGTTGGTTTGCTTCACGGAAAACTAAAACAGGAAGAAAAAGACCGGATAATGAAAGGCTTTAAGGAAAACAAAATTAATATTCTTGTATCAACATCTGTAGTTGAAGTGGGGATTGATATTCCAAATGCTACAATTATGCTTATAGAAGGAGCTGAACGCTTCGGATTGTCACAATTACATCAATTTCGTGGACGAGTGGGCAGGGGAGAACATCAATCTTATTGTTTTTTATTTACAGGATCTCTTTCTGAAGAGGGAACCAAAAGAATGAAATCAATGGAAAAATATTCCAGTGGTTTTAAATTGGCGGAAATAGATCTTGAATTGAGAGGTCCTGGTGAAATCTATGGAATTCGCCAAAGTGGAATCC
>WJKQ01000137.1 GCA_014728975.1 Candidatus Peregrinibacteria bacterium
ATCGGCGATGGCGATGTATTCGTAGCCTTTTTTCTTTGCGGCTTTAGCCATTTCTTCGATGGTGTTTGAGCCGTCGCTGTAGGTTGTGTGAATATGGAAATCGCCTTTGATATCTTTCAGTTCGATAAGTCCGGGAATTTCTTTGTTTTTGGCGGCTTCGATTTCTCCTCTGTTTTCTCTCATTTCGGGAGGTATGTATTGCAGATCCAGTTTTTCGTATAGTGAATCTTCATTTTTCAAAGGAATTTTTTTAT
Source organism: Candidatus Peregrinibacteria bacterium (assembly GCA_014728975.1). Taxonomy (GTDB): domain Bacteria; phylum Patescibacteriota; class Gracilibacteria; order UBA1369; family LOWO2-01-FULL-3; genus WJKQ01. The sequence continues at coordinate 255 of WJKQ01000137.1, forward strand.
TTTTTCCTCTTCCTTTTGTTTTTTTAAAGATTCCATATTCGGAGAGTTTGTATCCTTTTTTCATCGCGATTTTTCTCAATTCTATGCTGTGTTGTTTACTTCCGGTGAAATACTGCATAGCTCCGGCGTAGCTTGATTTGTCCACTACTCTTAAATCAACGTGAAAATCTTCTTCCTTCAGAATTATTGAGCTTCGTGTCTTTTTTCCTTTGGAGATTACTTTTTTAATTCCGTCCATGTTTGTGAAAACATTTATTACTTCTTTCGGTTTTTCTGAAATGACCAAAATATCTATGTCTCCGATTGTCGCTCTCATCCTTCTTAAACTTCCGACGTAATCGATTTCTTCAAGAGGCGCGTTTTCCTTAAGGTAATCGACAATTTCTTCGGCGATTTCCAGAGCTTTGTCCACTCTCATTCTTTCTTTGCTTTCTTTTTTTATTTCAAGGGCGTCGAGAATATTTTTTTCGGTTTTTTCCCCGAAGCCTTTTATTTCCTTGATTTTGTGTTCCTTTACGGCTTTTATTAGATCTTTGGATGAGGATATATCGAGTTTTTTGACCAGTTTTTTGGTTTTTTTTGGTCCCATGCCTTCAAGGTCGATGAGTTCCGTAATTTCTTTGGGGTACTTTTTTCTTAACTTTTCGAATTTTTTTATTTTTCCTTTCTTGATGTATTCAACTATGTGATCCGCGATGCTTTCTCCAATACCCGGAATTTCTTCAAGTTTATCTTTACCGGATTTTTTGTATATATCTTTAACATCCCTGCTGATTCCTTCCATTCCATAGGCGGCTTCTCTGTAAGCTCTGGGCTTCCATTCGACTTCTTCCAGCTCATACATTAAGGCCATTTCTCTGAATATATTTGCTAATTCTCTATTTGTGCTCATTAATGAGATAATATTATGATTATTGCCACTATTATTCCCACGAAAAGTGCAAGCAGTGAAAATCTTTTTTCTTTTTTCTGGATTTCGGGAAGCAGATGAGTGGCTCCAACGTAAATTAAAGAACCCGCAGAAAAAGACAACAACAGTCCGAGCATGGGTTTCGTGAGGTCATTTATTAACGGCCATGAAATTATTGCGCCCAATGGCGTGGTTATTGCCGCTGCGATGAAAGCGTAAATTGATGCTTTCTTTTTTTTGTAGTTTGTTTTGATTAAAAGGAGGTAGGAAATTATTCCTTCGGGAAATTCATGAAGAACCATTCCGATAGCGGCAAGTACTCCGGTAAAAATGCTTACATTGAATGTGACCGTGTAAATTATTCCGTCAACAAATGAATGGATACCTATTCCAATTACCGGTATCAGTCCGTGAATAGAGCTTGTGCAGTTTTTTTTCCTGCATCTGAACATGCTCAAAAATCTGTTCAGGAGATAGAGAAAAAGAAATCCCGCCAATAATGCTATCGGAGCATATTCGTTCATTTTGAAAGATTCCGGGATGATGTGCATAAACGAAACGGATATTAAAACACCCGCGGCGAAGGACATGAAGTAGACTACATTTTTTTGCCCCCATTTGGCGTATCTGTTTATTGCGTATATACCTATTGTTGTGACTATACCGGCCGTTATCGCGGCGAAGTTTGTCAGTAGGAAGACATTATTCATTTTATTTGTTTTTTAATGATTTGATTTCTTTGACGGTTGTTGTATCCCGGGCGGATTTGTCCTCTCTTGTGTTTTGAAATCGGGGAAATCTCAATGCCAGTCCTTTCCCCTTTTTTTCAGCGGCGGTATGGGCTGGGCTTCTTGTAATTTCTGCGCCGATCACTTCGATAACCATTTTCGGATCATAATAAATGTCGGGTTTCATCTTTTTGTTTACTTTTAATCTTTTGGGTTTTTCTTTTACTTTAATCTTTTTCAGTTTTTTTCCAATAGTTTCGAAGTCTTCATCTGTAAATCCCGCTCCTACTTTTGAGAATGTTTCAAACTTGTCGTTTTCGTTATTATAGACGGCACAAAGCAATGCGCCAAACATTCCTTTTCTTCTGCCTTTACCGTGATAACTTCCGACCACTACCACGTCAAAGGATTCCTGCATTCCTTCGGCGTATTCTTTTTTCCATTTTATCCAGAGCCATCCTCTTTTTCCGGGTTGATATATGGAATTTTTTGAAGTCGATTTTACTATGATGCCTTCCAGCCCTTCGTCAATTGCTTCTTCAAAAAAATCTTTGATTTCGTCGAATTTTTTTGATGTTTTTCTTTCTGCGAGCCTTACTTTTTTTGAATTGGTATCGATTGTTTTTGCGAGTTGTTTTCGTCTCTCGGGATATGGTTTTTTCAGCATTGATTTTCCATTGAGGTAAAGGATGTCAAATACAAAAACAACAACAGGTATTTTTTTTCTGTATTTTTCGATGTCATGTTTTCTCCGTCTATGCATTAGTTTCTGAAATGAAAGTATTTTTCCTTTTTTATAGGCAAGGATTTCTCCATCTATAACGGTTTTTTTTGCTTTTATGTATTTCTTGATATATTCGACGAGATCGGGATATTGGTGGGTTATGTCTTCAAGTCTTCTGGAAAAAAGCTGAATTTTTTTACCGTCTTTATGTATCTGTACTCTTTCCCCGTCGTATTTGTATTCGGCGGCGAGTTTGTCGCCTTCGATTTTTTCCAGTATATCCGATGCTTTTTTTACTCTTTGGGCGAGCATTGCCTGAACCGGTCTTCCGAGAGTTATAGAAAATCTTTTTGCTCCTTCCAGTCCGTTTTTTGCCAAAGATTCTCCGAGTTCTCCGATATCTGTGCAGACAGCGTAGCTGTTTTCGACTATGTTTTTGTTTTTTATATCTTTGGTGAAAGCTCCGGCGAAAGATTCCAGGATTGTCTTGTCACCGACGCCGAGCCTTAAAACCCCTAAAGCTGTCCTGATTATATACTTTGCTTCAAGTGAAGTTGAATTTTTAAGTAAATCAGCGAGTTTTTCCTTTTTTTTCTCCTGGCTCCCTTTTCCGGAGGTCTTTTGGATATTATCAAGAGTGTTGTGTACTTCTTTGAGTGAGAGAGAACTTCTTTTTCTTTTATTTAGTTTTTCGACCACGTTTCCCATGTCACCTTTTTCGTTGAAAATCTTTTTAACTTTTTTTTCATCTTTATCGAAAGCTTTTGCGACTATCTTTACGGCGGTTTTATCTCCTATTCCAAGGTCGTTTGATTTGTATTTTGGATTTATATTGCCCATTAGAAAATATGAGGCATATTTTATGGAAGATTTTGGAATTTTTTTGAAGTAGTCTTCCAGTTTTTCTCTCATGGAAATACTGGAGGAAAGCTTTTCCAGTTGTTTACAAAGTTTTGCAAATTTGTGAAATGAGGCTGTCTTCATTTTTTCTTTCTCAAGTATATAATCAGTTTAACCAATTCTCCAAACAGTAATATCGATGATGTGGCTATCAGAATCCACAGCCAGTCAAAAAGGGTCAGTGGTGTTGTTTTGAACACGTTGTTTAAATACGGAATATAGAGGATGATAAGTTGTAAAATAAGGGAAGATGCTATTGCTCCCAGAAGCCATTTGTTTCTTAAGAATGTTTTTATGACGCTTTTTTCTTCGGACTGTAAATTGAGTACGTTGAAAAGTTGAAACAAGACGAGGGTGGTGAATGCCATTGTTCTGGCGTGTTTTAGCGAATCTGAAGGATAGTATCTGAATATTCCGAGGGTGCCCAGCATCATTACAATGCCTATTCCCGTCATTAGGTAAAATCTTTCTTTTGTAAGAACACTTTCTTTCTTTTTCTTGGGTTTTCTTTTCATTATGTCTTTTTCAGGCGGTTCCACGCTTAAAGCGAGGGCGGGAAGCCCGTCCGTCGCTATATTTATCCATAAAATCTGTAGTGCGAGAATAGGAAGCTTTCCCAATATAATTCCTATAAATACCACCAGTACCTCGCCGGCGTTGGAGCTTAAAAGATACATTACAAATTTTCTGATATTGTCAAAGATTCTTCTTCCTTCTTCGACTGCGTTTACTATCGACGCGAAGTTGTCGTCGGTTAAAATCATGTCGCTTGCTTCCTTGCTTACCTCCGTTCCGGTGATTCCCATTGCTATTCCGATATCCGCTTTTTTTAGGGCGGGGGCATCGTTTACGCCGTCTCCGGTCATTCCTATTACGTGCTTTTTCGATCTCAGGGCTTTTAGGATTTTTACTTTGTGTTTTGGGTTTACACGCGCGTATACGGAGATTTCTTCGACTTTCTTTTTTAGTTCTTTATCGCTCATTTTGTCCAGTTCGGTTCCTTCGATGGACTTTCCTTTTATCCCGAGTTGTTTACCAATAGCCACGGCTGTATTTTTGTGGTCTCCGGTAATCATTATCACTTTTATTCCCGCTGTTTCACATTTTTTAATGGCTTTTTTTACCTCTTCTCTCGGGGGATCTATCATTGCCTGAAGTCCAACAAATATAAAGTCTTCCTCCACTTTTTCTTTGTCATATTTTTTATCGATTTTTTTATAGGCGAATCCCAGTACTCTGAGTGCGTCTTTGGTGAAATCTTCGTTTTTTTCCAAAATTTCCTTTTTCTTTTTTTCGGAAAGTTTTTTTTCTTTTCCGTTAATTAGAATCTTGGAGCATAATTTGAGGATGACGTCGGGGGCTCCTTTCATGTAGGCGATATTTCCGTCTTTTGTGGAATGGATCGTGGTCATTCTTTTTCTTTCCGAACTGAATCCTATTTCGTCTTTTCTTTCTTTTTTCTCTTTTAGTTTGTCTATATCGATTCCCGCTTTTTTGGCGCTGACAAGTAGAGCGCCTTCCGTTGGATCTCCTTCGACTTTCCATTTTTTCTTTTCTTTTTCCAGTTCGGAATTATTGCAGAGTGCTCCTATTTCAAGCAGAGTTTTAATGTTTTTTTCTTCTGAAATTTCTCCTTCGGGTTTGTAGCCCCTGCCGCTTACCTTGACGGTTTTATCGTTAACAAATAATTTTTTTACAGTCATCTGATTGTGCGTCAAAGTGCCGGTTTTGTCCGCGCAAATAACAGTAGTGGCTCCGAGCGTTTCTACGCTGGGCAGTCTTCTGATCAAGGCGTTTCTCTTTACCATCCTTCTGACTCCGAGTGCCAGTGAAATTGTAACAACGGCAGGAAGCCCTTCCGGAATAGCGGCAACTGCCAATGCGATTGAAGATATCAACATTTCCTTAATGTGGTTTATGTCAATATTTTCATTGAAATATCCTTTCAGGAGGCCGACGCCAAACACTAAAACACTTATGGAGATGACAATGATTGTAAGAATTTTTCCAAGTCTTTTGAGTTTTTTTTGAAGGGGTGTTTTTTCTTTTTTTGAAGTGCTGATCATTTCTGCGATTTGACCTGTTTCGGTATCCATGCCTGTTCTTAAAACAACAGCTTTTGCGCTTCCTTTTGTTGTCATTGTTCCGGAAAAAATACAGTTTTCCCTGTCTCCGAC
>WJKQ01000138.1 GCA_014728975.1 Candidatus Peregrinibacteria bacterium
AAAAATAAATTTATCAAAATTTAAGCTGACTTTTTAAGTCTATATCTTTTACGACCTATCCTTTCAAACTTTTCTCCATTCTTTAAAACAAGTACAACAGTGATTTTTTTAACTTTTCTTTTTTGTAATACCAATTCAACAATTTCTTCCTGTGTAAGTTCCTTTTTTTCTTTCAAAATTTTCTCAATGACATTTTCTACGGTTCCTTTTTCATATCCCCATTCCTTCAAAGCATAAATACCTCTCCCTATAAGAACAAAATTATCATGACGGATTAATTCGTTATGAACGGCCTGAAGATTAACGGGACGATTATCAAAATTTGCATCTTTTATTTTTTCGGCGATGTCAATAAAATGCATGGGCTGTTTTTCATGTCTCAAAATAAAAAGAATTTTATCCCTTAAAGTTCGTGGATAAATATGTCTCCATTCCAGAAGACCAACAAAATCATCGTCAAACAAAGTTACTCTTTTATCAATATCTATAAGTGACTTTACCCTTACAAGATTAAAATCCAGATCATTAAAAACAGGCTTAAGATCATTATGAATTTTTTCTAATTTTTTTATATCCCCATATTTATGCAGTTGATTAATAAGATGATTTGAAACATGTTTCAAAGAATAATCAGACAAATCATTTTCACGGATATAAGGATAAAAATTGACCGTATTGCCGACACATTTAAGATTATCGTGAAGAATAAGAGATAAATGGATGTTGTTGGAATCAATATCAGAATTTGGGGGAATATATTTTTTTAATTGCCTTAAAAGAGAATCTTCTTTTATAAGATTTCCATGTTTTCTTATGGTTTCCAGTGAAAAATCATGTATATGTCTGAGAGCGGTATTAAAAACATTACGACGCATTTTATGAAGAGCGTTTTTTTCAATCTGTCTGACTCTCTCTCTGGTAACAGACAGATCCCTGCCTATTTCTTCGAGTGTATGTTTTTTCGTTCCATTAAGACTAAATCTTTTTGAAATAACATTTTTTTCTTTATCGGATAAGAGCAGAAGTAAATTATTTACCAAAGAAGAGATATCGGTCAGTGTTTGTGTTAACGGGGCAATTTTAGAATTGTCCATGAGGAATGAGGTTATTTGGATAAAACTAAGCGTGATTATAAAAACTTTTTGCCATATGAGCAAAGAAAAGGTCTTGTAAAACTTGCCAAAATAGTTCCTTGTTTAATAATTATGGTTCAAAGATATAGCCTACACAGTGAATAGTTTTTATTAAATCGGCACTTTGATGTAATTTTAATTTTTGTCGCAAGTTACTGACATGAACATCTACTGTATTTGTGGGACAGCAGATATTATGATCCCATACATCTTCAAGAATTTGTGTCCTTGAAAGTACTCTTCCGATATTGATCATAAAATATTCCAATAAACAAAACTCTTTATTCCTCAAAAATACGTAATTATTACCGACATAAAATTTTCTTGTGGATGGTTCCAGTTTCAAAGGGCCGAAAGATAAGGATTTGTTTTCTTTCATAACGCAGGATTATTTACATCAACAAAATATATTCTTTAATAAAAATAATAATCGGACAAATTAAAACATTGGAAATAGTCATATTCCTTTCTAGGAAGCATAAATCTAGGATTAGAAAGTGTTGTTGAAAATTAAGCGACAGCTTTGTACACTAAGGATATATTATTTAACTTTTTTAATATGGCTGAAGAAAAAAAGAAACAATACAAAGTTAAACTTCCGGAAGAACAGGAGGCTGGTGTCTATACCAATGCCGTATCCGTTCATTTTAATACAAATGAATGTATTGTGGATATGGCTTATGTTTTACCAAATACTCCTGAACCTATGCTAAAAGTGGTCAGTCGTGTAAATATGAGCCACAGAACGGCGGAATCATTTTTGAAAGTCTTATCAAACGCACTTTTGGACTGGAAAAATAAAGGTGAGGAAAAAGAGAAATGAAAACAGTAATCCAAAAATCAGGACCGGCGAGTGTCGAAATAGATAGAAAAATATATAGTAAAATCAAAAGCGGACTTGTAATTTTACTTGGAATAAAAGACACGGACACCGTAAAAGATATCGAATATTTAACTGAAAAAATTGTTAATCTAAGAATCTTCCGCAAAAATGATAAATATTTTGAAAAATCATTGCTCGAAGAAAAAAAAGAAGCGCTGGTAATTTCACAATTTACTTTATACGCAAAATGTAAAAAAGGCAGGAGACCCGACTTTAACGAAGCGGCAAATGGAGAAATAGCAAAACCGCTGTACAACCAATTCATAAATAAATTAAAAGACAAAGGGATAGAGGTTCGGTCTGGAATATTCGGAGCAATGATGAAAGTGTCCTTGACCAACGAAGGACCCGTAACAATAATCCTTGATAGTAATGAAAAATAAAATGGAAAATTTAATGGAGAAAATAGTCGCGCTTTGTAAAAGGCGCGGTCTTATTTATCCTGGTTCCGAAATTTATGGGGGGCTTGCCAATACCTGGGATTACGGCCCTTACGGTACCGAACTGAAAAAAAATATTAAAAATTATTGGTGGAAAACATTTGTTCAGGAAAGGGAAGATATGATTGGTATCGATACGGCTATTTTAATGAATCCGAAAGTATGGGAGGCTTCAGGTCATGTCAGTTCTTTTTCTGATCCTCTGATGGATTGTAAAAATTGTCAGGAAAGAGTTAGAGGCGATAAATTAATTGAAGAAAACATGGGAATTGAAGCGGCTGTAGGTAAAACACTGGAGGAAATTGGTGAAATTATCAGAAAAAATAATATAAAATGCCCATATTGCAAAAAATGTGACTTTACAGCGGCAAGATCATTTAATCTGATGTTTAAAACACATCAGGGAGTTATTGAGGAAAAAGCCTCTGCTGTATTTTTACGTCCCGAAACCGCTCAGGGAATATTTGTAAATTTCAAAAATATACTCCAGACAACAAGAATGAGAATACCTTTTGGTATAGCCCAAATCGGTAAAGCTTTCAGAAATGAAATTACTCCCGGTAATTTTACTTATCGCACAAGAGAATTCGAACAGATGGAAATCGAATATTTTCTTTCACCAAAAAATAAGGAGGAAATAAAAAAACTGTTTGATAAATGGAAGAAATTATCTCAAAATTGGTTCCTTGGACTTGGGATTAATAAGCCGGATCTCCGATTCCGGGAACATACCAAAGATGAACTTTCACATTATTCAACCATGACTTTTGATGTGGAATACAATTTCCCATTTGGATGGGGAGAACTTGCGGGACTTGCGTATAGAGGAGATTTTGACCTGACACAACATGAAAAATTTTCAGGAAAAAATTTAAAATATGTGGATCCCGTAACAAATGAAAAATATGTTCCACATGTGATAGAGCCGTCTTTTGGAGTGGAAAGAACGATTTTAACCGTCCTTTTGGATGCTTACGACGAAGATAAAATCGAGGAGGAGGATCGTACGGTTATGCGTTTCAGTCCAAAAATCGCGCCTATTAAAGCGGCTATATTTCCATTAATCAAAAAACCCTCCCTCATAAAAATAGCAAAGCAAATTTTCGATGAACTAAAATCTGAATTTATGGTTGAATACGATGAATCAGGAGCAATCGGTAAACGTTACAGAAGACAGGACGAAATCGGAACACCGTTCTGCCTGACAGTAGATTTTGAATCTATCGAAGACAAAAAAGTAACAATCCGCAATCGCGACACAACAAAGCAGGAACGCATAAAAATTTCAGAAATTAACAGAATTCTTAAAGAAAAAATTAACAAATAACCTGTCTTGTTAAAAACTCCTTTTTCTGCTAAAATATAAGGAAAAAACTAACACAAAAATAAAAATAAATGAGGGAGTTATTCTTAAATTTATGGGAATACATAAAAACTAACCCGATAAATTTCTTGTTGATCATTGTCGGATCGGTATTTGTTATATGGCTGTTAAAGAAACTTATAAGAAATTTTTACCATTATTCGCAATCAAAAAAACTGATTTATTACAGAGTTACTATTCCGCGGGAAGATTCTCCTAAAGATAAAGAAAAACAGACTGAAAAAGACTTCAGGGAAAAAGTATCGATAATGTCCCAGTTTTTTAGAAGCCTTCATGAAACAAGGGAATTAAATTTATTTAACATAATAAAAACACGTATTTTTAAAAATAATATTTTTAGTTTCGAATTGGTCGCTCATCAGAAAGTTGTGGATTTTTATGTTGTTTTTCCAAAATATTATAAAGGAATTGTTGAAAAACAAATTACTTCATATTATCCGAATGCAAATA
>WJKQ01000139.1 GCA_014728975.1 Candidatus Peregrinibacteria bacterium
ACAAAGAACATAAAATCCCCGGAGTGGGATATGCATATAAAAAAGACAAAGTAAAATTACCCTCCAAAGAAGAAAAAAAACTCCTCGAAATTTGTGAAAATTGCAACAACTCATTCGTCGATAAAACAATCCTGGGCGATCCAACGGAAATTTCACTTAAAGTTCTGGCAAGAAAAGCAGGATACGTAAAGCCCTATAAAGAAATTGACGAAATCGTTTTTACATCAGAAAGGAAAATGATGAGTTCACTCCATGAAGTAGGAAGCAAAAAAGAAATAATGTCCAAAGGCGCATTCGAAGAGATAATTAAAAGATCAAAATATATATTGTTGAACGGAAAAGTTCAAAAACTTACAAAAGAACACAAGAAAAAATATCAAAAAATAGTCGAACAATACGCAAAACAGGCTCTCAGGGTTCTTGCGTTTGCCTACAAACCATATAAAGACAGATTTGATGAAAACGAACTCATCTTTGTAGGAATCGTGGGAATGATCGATCCTCCCAGAAAAACGGTAAAATCATCTATCAAGTTAGCTCAAAAAGCAAATATTAAAGTAAGAATAATAACAGGAGACAATCCTCTTACAGCAAAAGCAGTCGGCGAACAAATCGGATTAAAAGTCCACAACGTTATAACCGGAAAGGAAATAGACAAGATGACAGACAAAGAACTTGTAAAAGTATTGAAAGAAACAGAAATTTTTGCAAGAACAAGCCCTCAGCATAAATACAGAATAGTCGATATATTAAAAAAACAAAAAGAAGTCGTAGCCGTAACCGGAGACGGCGTAAACGACGCGCCGGCGTTAAAACACGGCGATGTCGGAATCGCAATGGGAATAAAGGGCACAGAAGCAACAAAAGAAGTCGCTGACATAGTTCTTAAAGACGACAATTTCACTACCATAGTAAACACCATAAAAGAAGGACGCCGCGTTTATCACAACATTCTGGCATTTATTAAATACATGCTTTCAGCAAATTTCGATACAATAACAGCCGTCGGAATCCTTACAATAATCGGATTTCCCCTCCCGATACTTCCCCTCCAAATTCTCTGGATAAATATTGCGACTGATGCACTTCCCGCCCTGGCCCTCGGCCAGTCCCCTCCTTCACCGGGAATAATGGAAGATAAACCGCACCCAAAACAGGAAAATATTTTCAAAAAATTCTTCGACTTCATACTTGTCGCGGTAATATATCAAACTGTCGCAAATCTGATAATCTATTTCTATGGCCTGAAAGTAGATGCAAACGTTGGAATTGATACTTCGGTATTATCCGACCCTTCACACGCAAGAACACTTGTATTCACACAAATAGTAATGTTTGAACTATTCTTCGCGTTTGTTTGTAAAGAAGAAAAATCAGTCACTTTAAAATCATTTTTCTCAAACAAATACCTTATAGGAGCGGTTATAATTTCCTTTATACTACAACTTATTATGATCTACGCGCCTTTCATGAATACTGTTTTCAGCACCGTGCCCCTCACGATCAAGGAATGGATCATGGTCGTGTTTTTTGCCTGCTCAGCCTTCCTGGTTCCAAAAACCACCAAAATCGCAAAAGATATCTTTGCAAAGAAATAGTCAGAATTCTTCATATAAGACCCTTCGCCATTAAATTTCTTTAAAATTTTCTTAAATTCCATTATTCTTTATCAGCTATGAGATTCGATATACTCACAATTTTTCCTCAAGCCTTCGATTCTTATTTAAAAGAGAGTATTTTAAAGCGCGCTCAAAAAAATAAATTGATTGAGATCCATATACACGACATAAGAGATTTTTCAAAAGATAAACACAAAAAAGTCGATGACGTGCCTTTTGGAGGCGGCACGGGAATGGTAATGACTCCCCAGCCGCTTTACGATTCCATAACTTTTGTCAAAAAGAAAAACAAAGGCCCGGTAATTTTTCTGAGCCCCCAGGGAAAAATATTTACTCAAAGTAAAGCTGAAAAATTAAGCAAAAAATATGATGAATTAATACTTCTCTGCGGCAGATACGAAGGAATCGATCAAAGAATCCGCGACACACTTATAGACGAAGAAATATCCATAGGAAACTACGTCCTGACAGGCGGTGAACTGCCAGCGATGGTAACGATAGACGCAATTTCAAGACTTATACCTGGAGTAATCGGAAAAGAACAGTCGCACATTCAGGATTCATTCTCAAAAGCATTAAAAAGAAAAAAAGAATACCCGCATTACACAAGACCGAAAACATTCAAAGGAATGAAAGTCCCAGAGATACTCACGTCCGGACATCACGAAAAAATAAAAAAATGGCGAGAAAGTAAACTAAAATAATGCACGACATAATATTGACCAAAATCGGACCACTCATCCTTTCTGCGATCCCAATAAGCTTAATTTTTATTAACCAATTGGGCAAAATTTTTTCCAGATACAATCCCAGACTCGGAAACACAACAACAATCTGCACAAATCTCACAAAAACACTTACCAAAGATTCACTTGTTGTAAGAACGATTTATTTCGATAAATACAAAGCCAGAATCGATAATAAAAACAGCCTGATCAAAGTCAAAGATATGGAAAAAGACGAAGAATTACTAATAGACCGCCGTCAGCTTAAAAAAGACAAAACTTTAAAAGAAATGGCAACAATTACAATTCTTTGTAGCTTCAAAAAACTGAAAAGAATAGAAACAGTATTAAAGGAATTTTTTGCAACATGTAAAATTGATAAACAAAAAATAAAAAACGACTACGAAATAATTGCAAATATCCCTTCACTCCCTGGAAAAAAATTCTCCACAATAGTGGCGGCAAAAATTGACACCAAAGAAATATTCGCATTAACAAAAGGAAACCCTCTTCAAGTGTTAAAAAAATGCACAAAAACTTATTTCAAGGGAAAAAAAGTTGAGCTTACCCCATACCTTAAACGAAAAATCCGAAAAAAAATAAAACGACTGAACAAAAACGGCGAAAAAGCAATAGGATTCGCAATAAAACCCCTTCCCAAAAAAAGAATGAAAAACTACACGGAACAATTTACCGAAAATGAAATGACATACGTTGGAAC
>WJKQ01000140.1 GCA_014728975.1 Candidatus Peregrinibacteria bacterium
CGGATGAAACTGGGAGTTATGTTTGGCAATCCGGAAACAACGACCGGTGGACGCGCTCTTAAATTTTATACATCTGTAAGGATGGACATTAGAGCTATCGGAAAAATTGAAATGACCGGTTCTTTGGATAAAGATCTTGTCGGCAATCGTGTAAGAGTAAAAATCGTTAAAAATAAAGTTGCTCCTCCTTTTAAATTTGCGGAATTCGATATTATGTATAATAAAGGGATTTCTTATGAGGGCGATCTTCTTGATCTTGCCACAAAATATAACATTGCCCGTAAAGCTGGAGCATTTTACAGTTATAAAAATTCCAAGCTTGGTCAAGGTAGAGAAAACGCAAAATCTTATCTTATGGAGAATGAAAATGTTCTTAAAGCAGTGGAAAAAGATGTGAAAACAATGGTTTTTGGCAGTCCAAAAGAAATTGAAAAGGTGATTTCAAAATCCCAAAAAGAAGATTAATATATTAAGATGATTAATGAAAATTACGATAAATTAATTCAATACGCGCTAAGGATACTTTCAAAGAAAAGTTATACAGAGTCTGAAATGCGTAAAAAATTAGCAAGGTACGCAAATAAAAGGAATATTACAGGTGAAAATTATATCGAATCTGTAATTGACAGGCTCTTTGAACTCGATTATCTGGATGATAGTCAATTTGTAAAGAATTATGTTCGTCAGCGGATAAATATCAAACCCAGAGGCAAGGCGCTAATAAAAAGGGAGCTGTTGTTAAAAGGGGTCTCCCAAACACTAATTGAGAATATTTATAGAGAAATTGAAATTGATGAAGTGAAAATGGCAATTGATCTGCTTTCCAGTCGTTTACCCAGATTAATGAAATATCCAATTAAAAAACAAAAAGGGAAGGCTTATCAATTCCTTTATTCAAAAGGTTTTGCCAAAGATGCTATTTACAAGGCAATAGAATCCTGTTACACTCTGTAACTGTTATAGGATCTTTTTTTATAAAGATCCTAGTTTTATATTGTTTAATTTTATTAATATGCAGTCACAATTTATTTCTGCAATCAGTCAGCTTTGCGACGAAAAAAATATCGCTAAGGATCGTGTTCTTGAAACTATTAAAGCGGCACTGCGCGCGGCCTATAGAAAAGATTATGGTAATAAAGAGCAGGAAATTGAAGTGGATCTTGATGAAAAATCCGGTGTTGCTACAGTCTATTTAATTAAAGAAGTTGTTAAAAAAATTGAAGATGATAACATACAAATTTCTGTAAAGGATGCAAAAAAATACGATAAAAAAGCTAAAATCGGAGATAAAATACGTATAGATGTTACTCCGATGAATTACGGCAGGATAGCCGCTCAAGCCGCAAAACAGGTGATCATTCAAAAGGTTCAGGATGCTGAAAGGGATGTTTTATACGAAACATTTAAAGATCGTGAAAATGAACTTATCAATGCAATTGTACACCGTGTCGACGGCAATAATGTTTATGTAAATCTTGATAATAAAACTACAACCAATATTCCATATGATCAGCAGATTCCGGGAGAAAAATACTATTCCGGCCAAAGAATAAAACTTTATCTGGATAAAGTTATTAAAACCACGAAAGGTCCTCAATTAATAATTTCCAGGACCCATCCAAATCTGGTAAAAAAACTTCTTGAACTTGAAATTCCTGAGATCAAATCAGGGCTGGTTGAGATAAAATCTATTGCCCGTGATCCTGGAGTGAGAAGTAAAGTCGCGGTTTATTCAAGCGATGAAAAAATTGATCCAATCGGTTCCTGCGTCGGGCAGAAGGGGGTTCGCGTACAGAATATAATGGATGAATTAAATGGTGAACGAATTGATATTATTCAATGGTCCGAAAACATGGAAGGATATATAAAAACAGCTTTGGCTCCAGCTAAAACTTCAGTGATTGAACTTGATGAAAAAGAAAAAAGAGCCAGAGTATATGTTCAGCCAGATCAAAGACCGCTTGCAATCGGCAAACAGGGGCAAAATGTACGGCTGGCATCTAACCTTACAGGATGGGAAATAGATATTCTGGATATAAGTGAACATGAAGGTGAATCACCGAAGGAGGAGCCAAAACCAAGTGTTGAAAAAGTTGAGGAGCTTGATATTGATAAAGAACTGGTTGAAAAATTATCCGCCGCAAATCTGACTTTGGTGGAACAGCTTAAAGGGCTTACAGTCAAAGATCTTGCAGAAGTGGAAGGCATAGATGAAAAAGGAGCGAAGGCAGTTGTTGACGCTATTAAAAAGTAAGTTTTAATCTTGTGCTTTTTCTGCTATAATATACGGATTATCTGAATCAAATAATTATGGCAGATAAAAATTCCGGGACTACGGATTTATCAGCCGCGCAGGCTGCGGCACAGGCAGGGAGTAAAACTGAAGACAATCCTATTCCGGCCGGCACCAAGCCTGTTGAGGAAGTAAACAGGGAATTTCAGGAAAAGTCGACTTTAAAACGTGCAAAGGAGCTTGGGCTGCCATACATTGACATTGCCAGGACACCGCTTAATCCTGATTTTTTAAAGATAATCGATATACAAGACGCAAAGGAAGGAAGAATTATTCCGTTTTTCAGTGTTGGTAAAAAAGTAAGGGTCGCGGTAGATGATAAAAATAATCCTGAAACCAAAAAAATAATAAAAAAACTGGAAGACCGTGGTTATGATGTAAATATAAATCTGGCTTCTTCTGCAGGAATAGATGATGCCCTGGATATATATGATTCCAGTCAGGTTTATAAGAAGAAAAAAATTGTAGAATCTGTTGAGGAAAAGGACATACAAACATATGAAAAAGAAATTGCCGATCTTGCCGATCTTCCGGAAAAATTAGATAAAGTAACTGCTGAAGAAGGATTAAATTTAATCAATATCGGAGCCATGAAAACAAAAGCTTCCGATGTCCATTTCGAACCCGAAGAAGAAACTGTCCCTGTAAGGTTTAGAATTGATGGGGTTTTACATAAAGTATTTGAGCTCCCACCAAAGATATATTCAAAAATTTCAGAGCAGTTAAAATATCAAAGCGGTATGCAGTTAAATGTTGCAACCATTCCTCAAGACGGACGGTATGTTTTTATTTTCAATAAAAGAAAAGTTGCTGTCCGTGTCGCGTCCATCCCCACACCATACGGTGAAGCTTTCGTGTGCAGATATCTGCCCGCCGGAAAGAAATTTTTAACATTTGAAGAGCTGGGATTTCAGGGGCTGGCACTTAAAAAACTTGAAAAAGCCTCCAATATTTCCCAGGGAATGGTTTTGGTGACAGGACCTACAGGTAGCGGTAAATCCACCACTCTTTATTCTGTTTTGTCCAAAATGAATAATCCCGAAAATAAAATTATTACTCTTGAAGATCCTGTCGAATATTATATGCAGGGTGTAACGCAGAGTCAGATTAATGAGAAAAAAGATTATACTTTTGCCAATGGTCTTCGTTCTATTTTGAGGCATGATCCGGATATTGTGATGATAGGTGAGATCCGTGATCTTAAAACCGCGGAAACAGCCGCTCAGGCCGCTTTAACCGGACATGTTCTTTTGAGTACTCTTCATACAAACAGCGCGATAGAGTCAATTCCGCGTCTGATAAACATGGGGCTTCCTCCTTTTATGGTCGCACCCGCACTAAATACTGTAGTCGCGCAACGGCTTGTCAGGAGAGTATGTGAAAAATGTTCCACTCTCGAACCAGTAAGTGAAAGTGAAAAAAATGAATTTAAAGAGATTTTTGAAAACCTAAAAAAAGTCAATCCGGGAACCGAAGTTGAAGTTCCTGAAAAAATCCCAAAAGTTCATGGTTGTGATGCGTGCAGTAATACCGGATATAAAGGAAGAGTAGTTATTGCCGAGGTCATTACCATTACTTCTGAAATTAAAGATCTTATTTTAAATAATTCCAGTTCGGTGGACCTAATCAAGGCCGCACGAAAAGAAGGTATAGTAACCCTACGAGAAGACGGTTTTATTAAAGCAGCCCAGGGTGTAACCACTTTGGAGGAAGTGCACAGGGTTACTAATGTCGCAATGTAGTATATGAAAATACTGCGCCGCCAAGCATTAATATTCCAAATATTATAAAAAGGTAATTAAAAGGCAGTAAAAGTAAAATTAAAGCACCTAACGTCGGCGCCAGAAAATAAGCTATCGGATCGGCTGTCATATATATCCCGTATAAATCTTCTTCCTTTTCTTTCGGTAAATTTTTAAAAAGATAATACTCCTGGAGGGGTTCAATTAACGCTGTACCGACACTGCAAATAATTAATAAAACAAAATTCAGCCAAATATTTTGGCTTAAAAATATCGCTGAAAGACATAATGCAATAAGTAAAAATCCTACAGAGATCGGAATTTTTATTCCTTTTTTATCAGCATATTTTCCAACCCCCACTTCAAGCAAAATTAGCGGTATAATTCCTAATGCCAATATTATTCCGGTTGCACTTTCATTTAAGCCGGTAGTAATGACATAGAGCGGAATGTACAGTCTTCTGAAACCAACCCAAATCATCAATAATGTTGAAATTATATATATTTTGGTTCTTTCCCCGTTTAAAAAATATTCTTTTAGTTTGTGAAAGGTTTTTGAGGCTGATGTTTTTTTTCGGTTAATTATAGCAGGATGTTTTTGGATTATATGTTTATGATAAAAATAAATTAATCCACCAATTAAAATTGTCGCTGTCAAAATGAATACAAATTCGTAATTGAAATAGATCGCCAAAAATCCTCCCAATAAAGGTCCTGCAAAATATCCTATGTTATTAAATTTATAAAAGATCCCTTCTTCCTCACCTAATTCTTTATCTTTCGCAAAATCTCTTACAAAAAGGGATAATGCCATCAATAAAAATAAATTAAACCATACTTTAATTGTGTTAAGTATGGCCAGTTCCGTTATTTTTGAAACAAAAATCAACAATAAAAAAACTATGCCCGATGTTAATAGGCTTATTTTCGTTATTGTGGTTCTCTCTACTTTTTTAAAAACTATTGTGCTTAAAACGGCCGCGAGGAACATTACCAGCGCCATTGCCGAATAAAAAAGACTGACAGCGGTATCCGTTTTCAAAATTGATTTAACGAAGTTTGGAAATATAGGAAGGGTAAGTCCTATACCAAAACTCATAATAAGTACTGTCCATGAGAATATCCTCCCTTCTTTATGTTGATGGCAGGTTCGAATCTTTCTAAGCATCATGTCGGCATATATATTAACATTTGCGAAGATATTTTCCATCTTTTGTTATTATAAGGTTTTTTATTTCCAGAAAAGAAAGAACAGTAAGAAGTTTTTCTGTTGATATTGATGTTTTTGAAATAATTTCGTCGATTGAAACTGAACGACGAATTTTTAAAACAGAGAGAATTTCTGATTCTTCAGGTGAAAGTTTGTATGGAGAATCTCTTTTTTTGTTTTTTTGGGATTGTTTATTTGTTTTTTTGGAAAAATTAAACAAATGCGGCTGTTTATTTAAGATTTTGATTATATCCTGACCGGAAGCTACTGGATATGCTCCCCCATCCTGAAGAAGTTTTAAGATGCCCTGACTATTTTGTCTGTCTACATCGCCCGGAACTACAAAAATTTCTCTTCCCTGCTCCAACGCAAGTTCAGCCGTAATAAGCGCTCCGGATTTTTCCGGTGCCTCAATAATAAGCGTAGCAATCGAAAGCCCGCTGATTATTCTGTTTCGTTGAGGAAAATGAAAA
>WJKQ01000141.1 GCA_014728975.1 Candidatus Peregrinibacteria bacterium
TGTATTATTGGAATCTTTTTTATGCGGTAAGCCTGTTCTTGTTAATGAAAAATCGAAGGTTTTAAAAGGACATTGTATGCGCGGTAACGGGGGGTTGTGGTACAGTAATAAAGATGAATTTGTTGAAGCTTTTCGTTATCTGGAAAGGAATAAAGATATTGCCGACAAGCTGGGGAAATCGGGTTATGAATATGTCAGAAACAATTATAGGTGGGACATATCGATTGATAAGTTTAAGAATTTTTTATGCAAAATAAACGATCAAAAGATAAAAGCAGACTGAGATTTATTTTATTGTATCTGGTTGTTCCCGTTTTTTTGAGTCTGCTTGTTCTGACAATTGTTATGCAGTTATGGAAC
Organism: Candidatus Peregrinibacteria bacterium; assembly: GCA_014728975.1. Classification (GTDB taxonomy): domain Bacteria; phylum Patescibacteriota; class Gracilibacteria; order UBA1369; family LOWO2-01-FULL-3; genus WJKQ01. The sequence continues at coordinate 361 of WJKQ01000141.1, forward strand.
GCAAATTTATTTATTCCTTTTCAGTATAAGTGGGATTCTCTCTTTTATTCGATGATAGTAAAGGGAATAGTCGATAATGGGTGGTATTGGTATAATTCTTTTATTGGAGCGCCGGACGGTCTCTATATTTTTTCATTTCCGGCTCCGGTCGTGGATGTTTTGAATTTTTTAATTATTAAGGTTATTTCTTTTTTCACCAATTCCTGGGCTGCTATTTTAAATTTTTATTATGTTTTGACTTATCCGTTGACAGCGGTGACTTCTTTGTATGTTCTCAAAAGGTTTGACTTTTCTTATATTCCCGCGCTGGTCGGAAGTATGCTTTTTACCTTTCTTCCATTTCATTTTTATCGGGGCGAGGCGCATTTGACCACTTCTGCTTATTATCTTATTCCGCTGATGGTAATGGTTTTGTTGTGGATTACATCGGGGAAATTTGATTTTAAAGGAAAGTTTAAAGATGCTTTTTTGAATAAAAAATATTTGTTTGCGGTTGTTCTTACCGTACTTGTTGCCGCAGTTAATATTCATTATGCTTTTTTTTCCTGTTATTTATTGCTTATTGCGGGTTTTATAAATTTATTTAATTCCGAAAGAAGGTTCTGGCGGCGGATGGTTGTTCCATTGTCGCTTATTTTTGTGATTATCCTGGTTGTTTCCGCAAATTTACTGCCGACATGGATTTATGAATATCAGTATGGTGAAAATCCGATTGCTTATGACAGGAATCCTATAGAGGCAGAGATTTATGCTTTGAGAGTTCCTGAACTGATACTGCCTTTGGTTAATCACAGGATTTCTTTCTTTGCCGGTTTTAGAGGTATTTATTTTACAGGGGGGGAGAGTCCGGCTGTTTCTCTAGGCATTTTTGGAAGTATAGGTTTTTTGTTTTTACTTTTTATTCTTTTTTTGAAAAAAAAGATTCTTCAGAAGGGGATAGATAAAAAAGCAGATAGCCTGGTTGATGTAAGCAGTCTTAATGTCTTTGCTTTATTTGTGGCAATGACTGGATTTTTGGGGTCGATTTTTGCTCATTTTATATCAAGCAGTATTCGTTGTTATAACAGAATGTCTATTTTTATAGCTTTTTTCTCGATTTTTGCGTTTGTATTTATATTAAATGTTATTAAAGAGAAAAAATTTAGGACTAAATTAAAAGCATTATTGGTATATTGTATCTATCTTTTTGTTTTAGTATTGGGAATTTTTGATCAGACTATTCCAGCATTTGTTCCTTCTTATGAGAAAACCGAGGCTATATTTTTTGAAGACGAGACATTTATAAAAAAAATTGAGGAAGAAGTTCCCGCGGGCAGTATGATTTTTCAACTTCCTTATCATCAGTTTCCGGAAGGCGGACATGTTGCAGGCATGCTTGATTATGACCATTTTAGAGCTTATCTTCATTCAGAAAATTTGAAATGGAGTTATGGTGGAATGAAGGGTGAGCCTAATGATTTTTGGCAGAGAGAAATCGCTAAAAAACCGATAAATGAGTTTTTGGAGGAAATCAAATCCAAAGGTTTTAGTGGTGTTTATGTTGATACTAATGCGTATTTGGATAAGGGGAAGAGTATAATAAGTAAAATTGAGGATTTAGTTAAATCAAAACCAATATTAAGTGAAAATGGAAGATTTGTATTTTTTAAATTATAAAGTTTTTTAGTATCTGTTGATTGTTATAATACTCAGGCCGAAACCTAGGTTTATTTTATTTTCGATCTTTTCGAACCATTTGAAAAGAATTTTTTTGAGGATTCCTTTGGGTTTGTTTCTTACCGAACTGTTTATGTCCATTTTTAGCAATTTGCCGGTTACGAAGTATATGGGAACTCCGAGCATGTTCCAATATCTTGAGTAAATTGTTTTTCCTCCTGTCTGTTTGATCAGTTTTCTGAGAGCTTTTTTGTTGTATCTGCGAAAGTGGCCGATTTTTTTGTCTCTTTGACAGAATAATGACTGATATGCCGGAACGAGAATCAAGATTATTCCGTTTTTGTTTAACAGTTTTTTAAGTTTTTTTAGAGCTTTTTGATCGTCTTTAATGTGTTCCAGAGTGTCAATCAATGTAATTACATCGAATTTTTCTCTTAGGTTTTCTATATTTTCAATTTTCATGTTAATTATTTTATCTCCAATGCCATAAAGTTTATTTGCATATTTAATCTGGTCTTTGTTTGGTTCGATTCCGGTGACGTCAAAGTTGTTATTCCTTAATATATGAATTAAATGGCCGGATCCGGCTCCTACATCCAGGATTTTTCCGCCTTTTTTGTGTTTTTTTATTAATTTTAATAAAAAGTTGTTGAGATTTGAGTTGCGGTAGTCTTTATCTATATTTCCCAGGGATTTGTAAAGTTTGTCCAGTTCTTTAAACGATTTGTTTTTCATTTCTAAGCAACATAAGATTTCTAATGTAGACTATGGTGTTTAAGGACATTGCCAGCAGAAAGACCAGGTCGTTTCTCTGGAAGGAGTATACGAGCAAAATTAATGATCCTACAATGCTCAAATACCAGAATGAAACGGGAATAACGGATTTTTTCTTTTTTTCAGAGACTATCCACTGAATAATGAACCTTGAAAAAAAAGCACAGGCGCCGACAAGTCCCCAAAAAGTCCAGAAGTCTATTTGAAAGTTTAGAAAGTTATTCATAGGTCTTATTTATTATGAAATGTTTTTTATTATTATTTCTTATAATTAATTCTGCAACTAAGCCAAAAATGATGATTTGAATACTTAAGATAAAAAGCAAAAGGCTGAAAATAAACAGCGGTCTTGTTCCGATAGAGTTTCCCATAAGCCAAATTATAAATAAGTAGAGAAGCGACAGTCCTGATATAAAGAGGATGATCAGGCCGATTTTCCCAAAAAAATGTAAAGGTTTTTGGAGATATTTTGTTATAAGAATTACTGTAAGAAAATCGAAAAAGCCGGTTATAAGGCGTTTTGCACCGTATTTTGATTTTCCGTGTTTTCTTTTTCTGTGATTAATTTTGATCTCTCCTATTTTGAATCCTTTTGCGGAAAGAATAGTAGGTATAAATCTATGCATATCTCCGTGGATCTCCAGTTGGTCTGTTGTGTTTTTTTTAAATAATTTGAATCCACAATTCATATCGTGGATTTTAACTTTGCTTAATTTTTTGGTGAGAACGTTTGCTATTTTTGAAGGAATTTTTTTGCCTGACGGGTCTTTTCTATTGTATTTCCAGCCCGAAACAACATCAAATTTTCCTTTCTTCATTTCTTTGATGAAATTGGGGATTTCTTTTGGGTCGTCCTGTAGATCTGCATCAATAGTGAAAATATATTCGCCTTTTGCATAATCAAATCCTGCCTGCAGCGCACACGATTTTCCAAAATTTTTCGAGAAACTTATTATTTTTACTCTTTTTTTATTATTTTTTTGTATTTTTTGGAGAATATCCAGTGATTTATCTGTTGATCCGTCGTCTATAAATATAATTTTGTAGTTTATTTCATTTTTTCTGCAGATATTTTGGATTTGTGAATAAAGTTCTTCTAAACTTTTCTCTTCGTTATAAACAGGGATAAGAATTGAGTATAGAGTTTTTTTCATCTATAGAGTTTATCTTGCTTCGGCCTCTTCAATCATTGCTTTGACTCTCATTACGCTGACAATTGTTGACCTTTCGGATTCTGCAAGTTTCATTGTGATGAATTTTACTGTTTCCTGCAAGTCGGGAATCATTTTGTATTCCAGGGCGTTGACACGGCGGCGTGTGGTTTCGAGTTCCGCGGCTAGACGTTCCGCCTGCTTCTCTATTTCAGCGAGTTTTATAAGAAGGGGAAATACGTCCTGGAAGGCTGAAAGCGCCATATCCAGTTCTGCGCTGGTTTGCAGATATCCGTAATTTAATATATCTCCTTCCTGTTTGAGTTTGAAATATGGAATGTGCACGCTCATAACATTTTTCTTTTCAACTTCGAGTTCGACTTTTGCGGACGGGTAAAGGAGAGCTGTTTCGAGCATGTCGGGATGCATCATGGAAGATGCCTGCATAAAGTTTTTGAAAGCTTTTGAGAGTTTTTCTTCTACCTCGCGACGGAGAGATTTTGCTTCCTTTATGATTTCCATAAATTTCTGCATGAGTCCGTCCTGTTTGTCTTTGAGCAGCTTATGTCCGCGTTTGGCGCTCTTTAGCCTCTTTTTGAGGTTCAAAAGCTCCATTCTGGTTGGTTTTACGTTGAGTTTGGCCATTATTTATTGTTTTTTTTCTTCAGATTCTTTTTTTGGTAGATATTTATCAATGAATTCGTCTTTGACACGCTTTAGTTCGGATCTTGGTAGAATTGTCAGAAGTTCCCAGCCGAGGTCGAGAGTTTCTTCGATACTGCGGTCTTCCATTTCGCCCTGTGTGATGAACTTTTTTTCAAAATCATTGGCGAATTTTAAGTATTTGAGGTCGATGTCGGAGAGTGCGGATTCTCCCAAAATTATTGCGAGATCCCGTACTTCCAGTCCGCGTGCGAACGACGCGTATAGCTGTCCGAAAAGTCCTTCATGATCCTCACGTGTTACTTTTCGCGCAGTCGGAGAAAGTCGGGATAACGAAGGAAGGACGTCTACGGGCGGATATATATTTTCCTGATGTAATTTTCTTGAAAGTACTATCTGTCCTTCCGTGATATATCCCGTAAGGTCCGGAATAGGGTGGGTAATATCATCTTCCGGCATTGTAAGGATAGGAATTTGTGTAATTGAGCCTTTTTTCCCTTTGATTCGTCCCGCTCTTTCATAGATTGTCGCAAGGTCGGTATATAAATATCCGGGATATCCTCTTCGTCCCGGAACCTCCTTTCTTGCCGCTGATACCTCACGCAGCGCTTCACAGTAGTTTGTAAGGTCGGTCAGAATTACCAGTACGTGCATGTCTTTTTCGTACGCGAGATATTCAGCGGTAGTCAGAGCCAGTCGGGGTGTGGCTATACGTTCAACTACCGGGTCGGCTGCGGTATTGATATACAGAACAGATCTGTTGATCGCCCCTGTTTTTTTGAATTCGTTTGTGAAATATTCCGCTTCTTCAAATGTAACACCCATCGCGGCGAAAATGACCGCGAATTCTCCGGCTCCCTCCTCTCTTACTTTTGCCTGTCTTGCTATTTGAGCGGCTACGGGTGAATGGGGGAGTCCCGCTCCGGAGAAAACAGGCAGCTTTTGTCCTCGAACAAGTGTGTTTAGTGCGTCGATTGTTGAAATTCCGGTCTGAATAAAATCGTTCGGATAATCTCTCGAGTAAGGATTTATGGGTGCTCCGTTGATGTTTAACTTTTTTTCGGGAATTATTTCAGGCCCCTCGTCTATCGGGATTCCTCTTCCTGAAAAGACACGGCCGAGCATGTCTTCGGATACGCCGATTTCAAGAGGCTTTCCGAGAAATTTTGCTTTTGTTCCTTCTGTGGTAATTCCGCGGGTGCTCTCGAACATCTGTACCAGAGCTATGTCTTTGTTTACTTCAAGGACTTTTCCCAGTCTTTTTTCAGTATTGGGAAGTGTCATTTCTACAAGCTCCTCAAATTTTACCCCCTCGACTCCTTCCACCAATATCAGCGGTCCGGAAATTGATGATAAAGTTTTATATTCTTTTTGCATGATTAGTATATATTTGTTAGTGGATTTATTTAATTAGACTGCAGCTGCTTCTTTTTCTACTTCTTTTTCCGTTTCGGTTTTCACCCTGCTTCCGAATTCTTCAATTTCCTTGATTATTTCTTTTTCCAGTTCTTCATATTTTTCCAGCTCTTTATGAGAAATATTCTTTGATTTGGCCACTTTTTCAAGAACTGGAAGTTTCAAAAATTCCTCAAAAGAGAAAGCTTCTTCTTCGACGTATTTTAA
>WJKQ01000142.1 GCA_014728975.1 Candidatus Peregrinibacteria bacterium
GTGTAAGAGTACCGGTTTTGTCTGAACAGATAATTGTGGTTGCTCCCAGCGTTTCGATTGCGTTCATTTTTCTTACTATCGCCTTTTTTCCCGCAAGTAACTGAACTCCCAATGCCAGTGTAAGTGTGACAATAATGGGCATTCCTTCGGGGATTGCGGAAACTCCCAAAGCCACCGATGTCATTAACATATGAAGCATCGAAATTCCTCTAAACAAGCCTAAAATAAATAGTACTGCGATAAGTCCCAGAATTACGATTCCAACTTTTTTTCCAAGGTTATCAAGCTGAATTGCAAGAGGCGAACGGGTTTTTTCCTGTTTTGAAACCAGGTCGACGATTTTTCCAAATTCGGTTTCCATTCCTATCGATAATACTTTCGCTTTTGCTCTTCCGGCTGTAATAAGAGTCCCTTTAAAGAGTTTTCCTTCTTTTCCTTTTCCTGTTTTTTTATATACGGGTGTACTTTCTCCGGTCAGCACCGCTTCATCAACTCTAAGAGAATATGCTTCGATTATTTCCAGGTCTGCGGGCAATTTTTCTCCTTCCGAAAGAAGAACGATGTCATTGGGGACGAGTTCTCTCACTGGTATTTCTATTTCCTGACCGTTTCTAATAACAACGGCAGTCGGGACAATCATCTTTTTTAATGCTTTTACCGCGTTTTCTGCTTTATATTCCTGAATAAATCCGATTACCGCGTTAATAATGACGATTGCAAAAATAGCGATTCCATCGATTATTTCTTTTAAAAGGATTGAAATAGTTCCGGCAATTATCAAAATTATTATTAAAAATGAAGTAAACTGGGAAAAGAACGTTTTTAAAGCTGTGAATTCCCGTTTTGTGGTAAATTCATTGTAGCCATATTTTTGGCGGGATCGTTTTACTTCTTTGGTTGTAAGTCCGTTTTCGAGGTATTTTTGTGTTGCCATTAAAATAAGGAATTTATAAACGGTTTTGTTTTCCTTATTATTTTAGCAGAGAAAAATTTTATTGGTAGTGGATATAAAATTAACGTTTACTGAACTGTGATCCTTTTCGGGCGCGTTTGAGTCCGTATTTTTTACGTTCTTTGACTCTTGCGTCACGCGTAAGCAAGCCTGCTTTTTTAAGGGTAGGTTTTGAAAGGGGTTCAGCTTCTACGAGAGCTTTTGAAATGCCGTGCCTTATTGCTTCTGCCTGTGAAGAGCCGCCTCCACCTTCAACATTTGCGATGACATCGTATTTTTGTGTTGTTCCTGTAATTTTGAATGGTGATTTGATTAATCCTATTAAGGATTTGACTGTAATATATTTATTTACGGGTTTTGTGTTTATTGTTATTTCTCCGGTTCCTTTATAAAGTTTTACTCTCGCTACAGAGGTCTTCCTTTTACCGTTTGCATAAAAATATTTTCCCTTTGGTGCTTTTTGGGCGACTGGTTTTTCTTTTTTACTGCTGATTGTTTTTTTTGTCTGGGGCATTATAATTTATAAATTAAACTTCTAATGGTTGTGGATTTTGCGCTTTATGCGGGTGTTCTTCTTCTGAATATATTTTTAGTTTTTTCATAAGATTTTTTCTAAGCCGGTTTTTTGGAAGCATTCCTTTTACGGCTAATTCAAGTACTTTTGTTGGATTTTTTTCTTTTATTTGTGTGATTTTTTCTTCTTTTAAGCCACCCGGGTATCCCGAATGATGATAATAAGTTTTATTATATTTTTTTTCTCCTGTGAGTTTTATTTTATCCGCGTTAATGACGATGATGAAATCTCCACAGTCTATATGAGGTGAAAATACCGGTTTGTCTTTGCCTCTCAGTTTGTTCGCGACCGTGGTTGCAAGACGTCCCAATATCCTGTCTTTGGCGTCTATTATGTACCAGTTTTGTTTAATGTCTGATTTTTTGGGAGTATATGTTTTCATTTTACATAAGTTCAATTTGTACAACCGGAGCATTGTCTCCGTTTCTATAACCAAGTTTTGTCATTCTTGTGTAACCTGAAGGTCTGTCTTTGTATTTTTCAACCAGCACTTCCATGATTTTTTTTGAACTGTTTTCATGTTGTAAAAGCCTTTCTATTTCACGGATAGCTTCTCTTTTTTCTTTTTTCTTGGCGATATTGATGAGTTTGTCTATAAAAGGTTGTACCATTTTTGCTTTGGCATTTGTGGTTTTTACTTTTTCGTAGATAATTACTGACATTGCAAGGTTTCTAAGAAGCGCGGTTCTATGACTTTTATCAGTTGCCAGCCTTATTTTCTTGACTTTGTGTCTCATGTTTTATTGATTTTTTTATTCTTCTGCCAATGAGAGGCCTTTTTTATCCAATGCCGATTTAACCTCTGTAAGTGCTTTTTTACCAAAACCTCTTAAGTTTGTAAGTTTACTTTCTGTGCACTTGGAAAGTTGTTCTATTGAACCTATTCCACCGTTAATAAGGGCATTTAGGGTTCTTGGGGAAAATCCCAGAATTTCTATAGGTGTATATGATTCCTGTGCGGGTTTGTTTGCTTCTTCTTCTTTTTCTTTCTCAATAATGGATTTGATGTCGGACATGTATTCTTCTTCGACCATGATATTTTCGATATTGAAGAGATTAAAGTAAGAATTGATAAGGTTTGAGGCGAATTTTACCGCGTCTTCCGGTGAGGTTGTTCCTTTTGTGTGTACTTCAAGGATCAATTTATCCAGATCGGTCATTTGTCCGACACGTGTTGCTTCAATATCGAACCGTACTTTTTTAATTGGAGTGTAAAGGGCGTCGAGAAGAATTATATTAGGGTCTTTTTCTTTTTTTTGTCTGATGTTGGCAGGAATATAGCCGACACCTTTTTCAATCCGCATCTCCATTTTTAGGTTTGCACCTTTTTCGAGAGTGGCTATGTATTGGTCCGGATTTAGTATTTCTACTTCAGAAGGGCATTTGATATCTTTTGCAGTAACTTTTCCGTTTTTTGATGTTTCAAGTGTAATTGTAGACTGATCTTTTGTTGTTTTTTTTATGTCGAGCTGTTTCAGGTTTAGTATCAGATCGAGAACGCTTTCTTTCATTCCTTTTACCGTGGAATATTCGTGGCTGATTCCTTCAATTTTAATTCCTGTTATACATGCTCCCGGAAGTGATGAGAGAAGTACTCTCCTTAAGGCATTACCGAGTGTCACGCCGTAGCCTGTCGGCAGGGGCTCGATTGTGAAAATAACGTGGTTTTTGCCCACGTTTTCGGTTTTTATTTTCGGAATGCCTATTTCTTCTTGGATTATATGCATTATAAATTGTTTATGTTATACGGGAATGAGATTTATTTGGAATAATATTCTGTTATCAGTTGGCTTTCTATTATTTGTTCAATATCGTCTTTGTCCGGCAGAGCGGTTATCTCTGCTTTTAAGTTTTGTAAGTCGCTCTTTATCCATTTGGGAGTTTTGATTTTTAATTTTTTAATATTTTCAA
>WJKQ01000143.1 GCA_014728975.1 Candidatus Peregrinibacteria bacterium
CATCCTATACTTCGGGAACCGGCATCGGGCTGTATGTGGTCAAACGGATGATCGAGGAGAACCACAAGGGCAGGATCTGGTTTGAGTCGGCGTATATGGAGGGGATGACGTTCTTCATTGAGCTGCCCAAGGGGGAGAGAGGCGCTTGATTCTCGCCCCTGGATGCTGGATCCTTGCCATTTGTCCACCCCGGGGGTGGACAAATAGGGGAAGCCCAGCGGGGAAACCTTTCTTGTAACATTGACCTTTTTCGCGGTATAATATTTTTAACTAAAAAGGAGGTCCGATGGCGAAGAAGATACTGGTCATTGATGACGAGGAGTTGATCATAAAAAGTTTGGAGCGGTTATTGAATAAGGAGGGTTTTACGGTAACGGTTGCTGAAAATGGAGCCGAGGCCGTAGAGCGAGTGAGAGATATAGATTTTGATCTTGTTATTACGGATGTGAAAATGCCGGATATGGATGGTATTGAAACTCTGAAGAAAATTCGGGAAGCGCGGCGGCAAATGAACAAAGAAGTAATGCCGGAAATCGTGGTTACAGGATTTGCCGATCCGGACAAGTTTGAAGAGGCAATAGCGTTGGACGTCACACAATATATTTTCAAGCCATTTGACAATGCCGCCTTACTCAATGCCGTAAAAAAAGCGTTGGGGGGGACATGAGTAGATATCGCAAAGAAAAAAGACGCAGTCCAAGGGTACCGAAAAAAATAGCGATTACTCTCCCCGGTAATATCCGTGGTCATTCCGTTGATATGAGCGAACATGGCGCGCGTATGGGCACAGGAGAGACGATCAGCAGCCCGACAATCTCTCTCCAGATTAAATTTCCTGATAAAACCGTGAATATCGAGACCGAAGCTCGATTAGTTTGGACACGAAATTTATCTGAAAGTGAGGCTTTGTATGGGTTAGAATTCGTTGGGCTTGACAAGCAGCAGAAAAAAATATTACGTAAAGAATTGATTGAACTGCAAATCAGCGAATTGTTGAAAGGGATTAAGAATCCCAAGATCAAAGAAAAAGTCTCCCGTTTTTTTCTCGAAGATGTACTGTCGTATATAACCAATATAGTTCAATTCCTGCCGGACATGTCGAATAACGGTGCATATTCTCCTGAAATAGAAAGCGAGTTAGATTCATTGACCAATAAAGTCCTTTTGAAGGGATACAGCCTAGACGTTCTTTTATCAGATAAAGCAATCATGGATCAAGTGAAAGAAAATTTCCGGAAATTGGTTGGGACATGGGTATATAAGAGTGATATTGTGCGCCGGGCATTTGAAAAGCCGCGCGGTTATCCGGGCGATTACAAAATGCTGGAAATTGTCTATGATAACGAAACTTTTACCTCTGGAGCTGGTCGATATTTTGATGCGACTTTTTTGAAAAGCCCTTATGCGGTGGCGGTGAGGATCAGAAAAGACCAACTGCGCGAGTTAATTGGTAAATATATTAAGAGCTCGCAACTAGAGAGAATTAAAATTTTTGATATCGCCTGCGGTTCATGTCGGGAAATCAGAGAGCTTATTCCGGAACTCCCGTCCACCAAGAGCGTTGAGTTTACTTTTTTAGATTGGGATGAAGAGGCGCTGGAGTTTTCACGGGAGAAATTCAACGAACTGGATGGCCGCAATTTACGTTACGAGTATGTGCAGGAAGATGTAATGCGTTTAATGCGCGATAAAAAGGTTCAAAGCCAATTCCAGGGGCAGGATTTTATATATAGTATAGGGCTTATAGATTATCTTCCCGACCGTATTCTTAAACGTCTTATCGCAGTGTTATACAAACTCCTTAATAAGCAGGGACGGCTCGTGTTGACGCATAAAAATAGAGTGAAAACATTTCCTCCAGTACCTCCTGATTGGTTTTGCGATTGGAAATTCTATCCACGAGATCGCGATGAAGTGCTGCGTCTTTTTTTAGGCTGCGGAATTCCCAGAGACGCAATAAATATAGATGTGGATAATTTCGGCTATATATATTACTTCACCATTACTAAAGAGTAAGTGGTATGAATGGGCTTTTTGCATAAAATTCCAGTAGAATATTATGCATTTACGGCATTGCTGAATTTTCTTACCTGTTTTTCTCTCGCCTTCTTTATCCTTCTGCGCAGTTATAAATCCAGCATTAATCGGTCATTTGCTGCTTTTTGTTTATGCATAGCCCAGTGGTCTTTTTTCTATTTTTTTTGGCTTTCTACACCGGATGTGGAAACCGCTGGGTTTTTTTTCAGGACCTGCATGGTTGGAGTTATTTTTATGCCGGTGACCTTCACGCATTTTGTGATTGCGTTTACGCGCATGAAAATGAGTAAAGTTTTTTTACGAACAAACTATTGCATAAGTATTGTTTTTGTATTAGTTGTATATTCTGAACTTTTTGCGTACGGCGGTTCATCTTATTTTACTATACCTTTTTGGCCTTTTCCTGGCAAACTTTTCCCCCTCCATCTCTTGCATTTCTTTTTGAATATTGTGTTTTCATATGGAGTGTTGATTCGTGTGTTCCGGCAGAGCACAGGCGTTTTTCGCCAACAGAATCGCTATGTCATTTTTGGGACTATTGTCGGTTTTATCGGTGGAGCTACCAATTACTTCGCATGGTATCGCATAGCTCTTCCTCCTGTTTTTAATGTTTCGGCTTCGCTTGGAGTCCCGATCATTACCTACGCTATCCTGAAATACCGCCTCATGGATATCAAGGTCGCGCTTACGCGCGCGGGGATCTTTCTTTTCGTGTACGTGTTCGTGCTGGGAGTGCCGTTTGTGTTCGGGTTTGTTTCGGGATTATGGAAATGGGCGGTGTTGCTTATGGGAG
>WJKQ01000144.1 GCA_014728975.1 Candidatus Peregrinibacteria bacterium
AGCTTGAATTTTAACTAGTTTTGGAGACATCCATATATGAGGATCTGTTCCACCCTCGTGGATATGCTCGTCTTCATGTTCATGCTCACCTTCATGTTCTTCTTCACCATGACTGTGACTTGCCAATTGTAATAATGGGACATTTTTAGAAGTATCTATAACTATCATTTGTGAATTGAGGTCTGAAAGTTTATCCATTTGAGCTTCCTCAAAAGGGATATGACCTATTCGAAAATAAATTTCGGCATCCTGCAATTTTATTAGTTGTTCAGGAGAAGGATCGTAAGTAGCAGGGCTAAAACCTGGAGGTATCATTTCGCTAACATCTACTTTGTCTCCTCCAATTTTTTCAACAAATTCAACCTGGGGAAGAATACTAACCATTACATTAATTTTTTCATTTTCAGCTTTAACTGAAGGATCTTGCGTTGTTATTTCATTTGTACAACCGGAAAATGCGAAAAATAATCCGATTAGAACTGCCACAAAAGGTACTGCAAATAATTTATTATTCATTTGTTATGGTGTTACATTTATTGCAAATACCAGTAAGAGTTAACTGGTGATGTATGTTTGAAAAGTTGTAAAATTTTTTGAATTCATTTTTATCACAATCGAATTCTTCGGCATATCCACATTTTCGACAAATAATGTGATGATGAGGATGATCTGCCAAACAATAAAGCTTTTCTTTCTCTATGATTTCAACATTAACTAGATGTTCTTTTTCTAATAAGTTAAGAGTGCGATATACAGAAGCTCTATCAATGGCTTTTATTTTTTTGTGTAGATTTCGAGCAGATATCAAACTTTTTTCTTTCTCTAAATAGTTTAAAACCTGTAAACGAGGTTTTGTAAATTTGTATCCTAATTTTGCAAGTTTTGTTGAAATACTCATATCGATTTGCAGTATATCTGAATTGCGAATAGTTCGCAATATGATTATTAGTAATTAGCTTGCATGCCTGACAGATTTAATTAGTCTACTTATCAATCCCGCTACCCCACTTACATACAAAAACGCCCCTTCTTCTCTACAGAAAGGGCTGTTTTCCGAATGGAGCGGGTGACGGGAATCGAACCCGTATCATCGGCTTGGAAGGCCGAGGTAATAGCCTTTATACGACACCCGCTTTGTAAAGAAGTTTTTATGCCTTCGAAATTTAACTGAGATAGCTTCAAATTTCAAGTTTTTATTTTAATTTGCATAGTAGGAAGTTTTTCCATAAAATTATCAAAGTCATCCTGAAATTTTATGTTAAAGAAAAATAAAGAAAAAGTAGTTTCAATAAAACAAAGAATCAAATCGCTTTTTAGTTTGAAGAATGTATTAATCTTATTGATCGCGGTATTTTTTCTGTTTCAATATTTTCAGATTCAGAGTCTTCTTGGTACTTTTTCCTTTCTACAGAGTCGTGACAGTTCTCTGGTTACTGAAATCGGTCAACTTAAAGAAGTCTATCTTACAATGGGGGAAGATTTAAATGAAATCAGAGAGTTTTTAAGGATGCCAAAAAAGGATTACGTTGGATTTGAAGAACCAAAACAGGTGGATGAGGATGGTCAGGACAAAAATAAAGATGAAGTTCAGATGGCAATGTTTCAGTATATCGATTACCTGGCATCTGAAAAAAATAAAGAACAAAAGCTGGAAAATAATAAATCATTAATGGAGGCTTTGACCGGTAATGAAGAAATTCTGAATTTTTTGAATGAAAATAAGCTGGCTTTTTCTTCGATTGTTGAAGATGACAATGGATATTATTTAAAAATAAATGATAACGAAAAAAGAACTTTAGTCACGATTTCTCTTTTAAAAAATGATCCAAAGCTATCTTTGGAAACCGTCAATACCATTTCCTGTGTTGATTCTGAAACTTCGGAAGAATTCCATAAGGAGATTCTTGATTATCTGGAAGGTAATGTTGAATCGTTAAAGAAATTTTACGATGACGTTGAAGAAAAAAAGACAAAGATCGCCAACGCTATTTCAGCCGAAGAAACACAGAATGTATTAAACGGGTTGGATATTACTTTAAGCAGTGAACCTATTGAAAGCGATCTTGAAATTGTTTATCCGGTTTACAGTAAATCGGAAAATTTAATCGGTGAGGTTGTTCTTGATCCTGCAAGTCTGAATATTAAATTAATTGATAAAAATGATTCCTCCCTGTCAATTACAACTACAGATATTGCCGGAGGTCTTGTTCCCTTCCTCGAAAAACTTGATACGAAAACTTTTATCGAGAAAAAAGTGGAAGAATCCATGGAATCACTTAAAAAAACTTTAAATGATGAAGGTTTTAGATTGCTTCTTTCCGAATCAGGTTTAAGCATTTCAGAAGAAATGTATGAAGATGAAGACAGGTATTATTATGATATTTTTGATTCCGAGGGAAATGTTTTAAGTTCTATAGTTATCGAAAAATCAACAGGTGTGATCAATATTGTAAAACCGGACGGCACAAATGCGGAAAATCTTTTATTTTTCGATCCGGAATTCAAAAAAAAAACGTTAGAGATTCCTGAAGAAATCCCTGAATATAGTGATCAGGTTTTTGATTATGAAAATTCGTTTAACATTCTGATTGCCGGAAAACATGGAAACCTTGTTGATACCATGATTTTTGCACATGTTGATGAAGAAAAGCGCGAGGTCAGAATGATCAGCATCCCGAGAGATCTTTACTACAATGGCCGGAAGATCAATTCTTTCGCTTACTATTACGGAATGTCGGAGCTGAAAAAGGTTTTGAGTGATATGACCGGGTACGAACTCGATAAATATATTTTGATCGATATGTATGCGTTTATTGACGTGATCGATCTGGTCGGCGGCATTGATATCCATCTGGATAAACCTGTTATTGATCCGACTTACAGAACTGTTGATAACGGCGTTGAAGGTACTCTGCATTATGAACCGGGAGATTATCATCTCGGAGGAGTTGAGGCTTTAAGGCTTGCCAGGAGCCGGCACACTTCATCCGATTTCGCGAGGGCCGAACGCCAGCAGTTAATTTTGACGGCTTTACAAAATAAAGCAAAGAATTTTGGATTTGGGGACGCGGATACCATTTATGAAATAGCAAAGACTGTTCTTTCCAAAACCGAAACGGATATCGGAATTGACGAAGCGATTGCTTATTACTTCCGTTATCAGAATTATGAAATTATTTCCAATGACGTGATGTCTTCCGGTAATGTTCTTTATGTTCCTCCGTATATTACGGTCAGCAACTGTGAAAAACTTATTGCCGAGGCAAAAACCGCGGGACAGCCTATTCCCGGATGCATGAACCAGAATCACGCTTACACTCTTTTACCGCGAAATAATAATTGGAATATAATAAAATGGTTTTTTAGGGAGAAATTTGAAACTGTTTAATGCTTTTTTGAGCGTTTTTTCAAAACGGCATAGCTTATTGCTATTAATACTACGGCAAATATTGAACTGTATATTATATCCTGGTAGGTGTATCCGGATGTCGGATCCTGACTTAACATGATCGATCCTGCCAGACTTCCTATTCCCACCACTATTAAAACAGTTCCAACAAATATTTTTAAAATTTTTATCGCGGTAAATTTTTGAGGTTTTGTTTTTGTTACTTTGTCGGCAAAACGTGCTTCATTGATTTTTGTTTTTAAATGCACCCCCATTATTATCATCAATGGGATTACAAGAAATACCAATGCACTTCTTGTAAATAAAAGAAAATTGAAAAGTCCGTGATAAAAAATCGCTATCCCAAAGCCTTTCCATAAAAGTTTACTGCTTTCGGAAGGTACGGCAAATCTTGATTTTCCAATGTAAAATCCCATTATTCCCGAAAACAGGGCATGTGCGGGAACTGAAATCAGAGCTCTAACTATCGCGATGCCATATCCGAGACCCAGTACGTAAAGAATATTTTCCAAAGTCGCAAATCCAAGACTGGCAATTATCGTATAAGTAATACCGTCCATGACCTCATCAAAATGTTTGTTTCTGAATACATGCGTTTTGACTATCCAAAGTTTTAATGCTTCTTCCACTAATGCGGCGGTTACAAAAGAACCCAAAAAGATATAGAGCCAAAAATGCTTTATTGGGTCGATCCCAATATAAAAATAAAAATCTTCCAGGTTTAATTCGATGACGGCCGCTATAACAGTTGCAAGTATTCCCCATCCGAATATTTTCCATTTTAATTTGCGTGGCTCTTTTCTTCCTTTATCCTGTTTTTCAAAATACCATAGCAGGATAATCGCAGGCAGTATCGAAAGGATAATTAATATAGCTAATTTCATATTAAATTTTGTTTAATTTAATTTATCAGTGTTTGAAATCGTTGTGTAGTTGAGGTAATTGTCAAATTGTGTTATAATTATATAAGTTTTATACATTCTTATGGCAACTTCTGAAAATTTAGAGGCAGGTTCCCTGGAAAGACCCGAAGCCGATGATACAGTCGAAAATATAAGAAATATTACGGGAGACAGGGCCTTAAAAATGCTTCAAAAAGCTCAAAAAACTGATGAAAAATTAGAAATTGCAGGTGAAGTAATTTCTCCCAAACAGGCTTATGAAAATCTTAAATTTGCGTTTGATTTTTTTAGGGAAAAATTTGGAATTAAGTATGATCTTTATTTCAGGCAGTTTCCCGGTTCCATTGTAGGAGAATCCACTGAAAGAGGTATTGAAATAGATCCCATTTTATTGATGCATCCTGTAACGCGGCTTATTCATGCAATCGCCCACGAACTTGGCCATGCTAAAGGAAAGGTTGATAATGAAGGGCTGGTAGAAGCTTATGTTAAATATATTATGAAAATCGGCCTCGTCGAAAATGACGGTATTACGAAAACCGAAAAATATATGACGGCAGAGAAAAATTTTTATGAATTTATTGAACGAATTGCTAAAGGTAAAGATCTCTCTGAAGTTATAAATAATATATATTCTCTTTATTACTCACAAAAATATGAAGGAATTTTTGAACTTTATAATAAGAGATATATAAAAACTATAAAAGACAGAAAGGGAAAAGACGAAGCTTTTGATTTTTTCTGGGAAGTTTTTCCCGAGTTCCAATATAATCAAGAAGGCGATACTGTTCAAAAAGAAATAAAAAAATCCAAAAGTGAAGAAGTGTAATTTTAAAAAAATGTTCACTTGTTGGAATGTTAAATATTCCCTATAATTAATTTGTTTTAACCTCTCATACTATGAAAAAGATTCTATCAATTTTTCTTTCCGTTATTGTTCTTACTTTTTTAACCACCACTACTGCCGGGGCGCTCACTATCGAAGCCGCTGAAAATATTGTTATTACCGAAAGTATTTTGGATGATGCCTATATTTTTGGCGGAAATGCAAATATTGAAGCGGATATATTCGGTGATCTTTATATAGCCGGCGGAATTGTTGTAATTAACGGTAATATTGAGGAAGATCTTGTAGTTGCCGGAGGCAGAGTAACCGTTATGGGGGAGGTAAGGGGAGATCTGCGAGTCGCAGGCGGTGAAGTTTCCATTTATGGCAACGTTGGAGACGATATTGTAGCGGCCGGCGGCATGGTTACCATTGGAAACGGATCTGTTGTTGGAGGAACTCTTCTTGCCGGTTCCGGTATTTTAACCATAAACGGAACAATTACTGAAGATGTCCGCGGTGGAATGGGCATGCTTCTTTTAAACGGAATCGTTGGCCGGGATGTAATTGTTACAATTGAAGATACTATCAATATTTCTGAAAAAGCAGAAATAAAAGGAGATCTAAATTATTCCGCAATTATTGAAGCCAGTATTCCCGAAGATGTTGTCAAGGGTGAAATTCTGTTTAACAAATTTGAGAAAAAAGAGATTTTGAAGGATGTAACTCTTGTATTTTTCATATTTAAATTGATAAGTCTTCTTGCAGCTGTTTTGCTTGCTTTGATTTTTGTTTTATTTATGCCCATGACAGTAATCCGTTCAGGAACTCTTGCAAGACAAAATATTCTTAGGTCATTTGGAATCGGTTTATTAACCATAATTTCTACTTTTATCGGTTCAATATTATTGATGGTTACCGTAATCGGTATTCCTCTTGCATTAATTGTTCTGGCCCTATTGCTTATAGCCTTTTATGTTTCCAAAATTTTTGTTTCCGCCTGGCTGGCAAGTTATATACTTGATTTTAAGAAAAAAGTATCAAAATCAAAACTGTTTGGAGGCTTATTACTTGCCCTTTTGATATATTATCTTGTTGGGATTATCCCTTTTATAGGCTGGCTTTTGAATATAATTTTATTCCTGATAGGTATTGGGATAATTGTACTTATAAAGAAAGAGAATTACCTCTTTATGAAATCCAAGAAAAAGGTGTAAATTATTCAGGCAGATATTTTTCTTTAAGGTGTTTTTTAGCTTGTTTTGCAGTTGAAATTTTACCTTCAAGCTGTTGATCCCGTATATCTTTAATTATTTTTCCAACTTTCTCTCCGGGTTTAAGATTTAAAATTTCCATTATTTCATCTCCGCTGATTAATTGTTTTGGCATCAATTTAAGTTTTGCAATTTCATGTCTATACATTCTTCTTAGTTCTTCGTAGATAGACAGATCTTTTGGTTCAATAGCCATTGCGTCAGCACGATAAAGTTCAAGCAGTTCTTCAAATCCAGGTTGTAAGAACCAATGACGTCTTCTGCCTTTTGTCATTGAAAATAACGGTTCGATCATCATATGGCGTTCTATAAGCCAGACTACCCTGTCTATGGTTTTTTTGGGGAATTTTAATCTGTTAAGAACTTTTTTTGCGATCTGACCGCCGACTTCTGCGTGTCTGTTGTATCTTATTCTGTCTTCAGCTGCTTCAAAGGTATCGTATTTACCAATATCATGCATGAGAGTTGCCCATTTTAATGCTATCGAAGGCGGTTTGGCAGGTAAGGGATTGGGATCGCCCTCCTCGTCCGTCAAACTATCCAATGCTTTTAATGTATGATCCCAGACGTCTCCTTCCGAATGATATTCCAAAGGTTGAGCCAATCCTTTTAATTTGCAGAGTTCGGGTATTAAAATTTCAAGAGCTTCTATTTCAAAAAGTTCTTCAAACGCTCTTCCCGCGTTCTCCCCCATAATCATTTTATTTAATTCTTCCTGGATTCTTTCCGCTGATACATCTTTAATCAGATGAACATACTTTTTTACTGCCTGATAAGTATCAGGATGATACTGCATGTCGTAGCTGTTTCTGAAACGTACAGCACGAAGAATACGAAGATGGTCCTCTTTTATTCTTTCTTCAGGATTTCCTATAAATATTATCAATTTTTCATCGAGATCTTTCTGTCCGCCGACATAATCTATAATCCTGTCTTGTGTGGGATCATAAAACAACGCGTTAATCGTGAAATCGCGTCTTTGGGCGTCTTTTTCGGCGCTGGTAAATTCAACGGCATCGGGACGTCGTCCATCACTGTAACCGCTGTCCGATCTAAAAGTTGCTATTTCAAAATGATGATTCTTTTTTATGGCAAGAATAACTCCAAACTTTTTTCCAACCGGAATGGTATGTTCCAAAAGATCTTCTATCTCGTCCGGTTTTGCTGAAGTTACAATATCAAAATCCTTGGGTTTGATTCCAAGGAGCATATCTCTTACACAACCGCCGGCCCAATATGCTTCGTGACCGGCTTTTTTTAATTGTTCAATTATTTCTACCGATGTAGCTTTCATAGGAATGATATTTGTTCCTTAATTATACTCTAAAGCAAGCCTTTTTTCCAGGGGAGGTTTTGTTTTTTCAGGTTTGCCAATCGTGAAAACATTTTATTATAAACAGAGCGAATATATCTTATTGCTTTTTGTTCGGAGCTTAAAGTTATTTCTCCCCTGGTTCTACCTTTTTCTATATCATGTCCGACAAATTCCATACCCACTACATGTTTTCCTTCGGCAGGATCGGCGTAAAGAGCTGTTGATCCGTGGTCTCCTTTAAACGGTCCTTTCCCCGGAGCAACAATAAGTCCGGCTTTTTCAAATGTTTCCGTAATAATTTCAGAAATTTTGGGGTGGCAGGATTTACCCTCGTTTGTGATCAATATCAGATCCGGCATCTCTCCGGGATTTCTTCCTCTAACTGCTTCTTCTTTTGCAAAATATGCGTTTATTGGCTGTACAACCGAAACCTCGTTTCCGGGCAGAGTATGTAAATCCAACAAAACAGCTAATCCATGTTTTTCTAGTGCTTCTCTTATTTTTAAATTTATTGCTTCGATGTACGGGTTGTAGGCAAAAGATAATATTTCCTGAAATTCTTGTTTTGTATACGGCCGTTTTAATAATGGATTCTCAAGCAGCCTTCGTCTTAACCGATTATTTTGTTCTTCCTCGGGAATATCAAATTTATCAATTTTTTCCAAAGGAGCCCACCATATCAGTCCGTTTGCGTGTCCGGGTTCGCCGCCGCCTTCTACAGATATTCCATCGACTTCATCTATAGAACGATTAACGTCAAGGCAGACTCGGGGAAGATTCGTGCTTACTCTTGAATGTTCATTTTGTAAATGGAAATTAGTAATATCCGGAACTGCGTAATCTGCTCCTTTTATTGTTGATTCAATTCCTCTTTCATCGGTTTTATAATTGTCTTTAATAGGTTCAGGCAGGTTTTTCGGATCCATTAATCCGCTGTGGGGCATTGACAACACCAAAGGTGAATCTCCAGATTTATTTTCGATTAGTTTCTCCATGATATTCGGCTTATAGCAAAGATTATTTTTATATGCAAATGGATTGCGGTTTTTTTTTAGTATTTGTAACATAAACGCATGAAAATATTGGGAATCGAAACGTCCTGTGATGAAACTTCATGTTCCGTTGTTGAAAACGGGTGGAAGGTTTTATCAAATGTAATAGCCTCCCAGGTTAATATTCATGAAAAAACAGGGGGTGTTGTTCCGGAAGTTGCCGCCAGAGAACATGTCCTTAAAATTGTTCCGGTTTTGGATGAATGCATGGCTCTGGCTAATTGTAAATGGCATGATATTGATGCAGTTGCCGTTACAAAAGGGCCCGGCCTTGTCAGTTCTTTGATAATCGGAACAGAAACGGCAAGTGTTATTTCTTATGTCAAAGAAAAGCCTCTTGTTCCGGTTCAGCATATTGCAGGTCATATTTATTCAAACTGGCTTGAAGTTGAAGAAGAGATAAAATTTCCAATACTTATTTTAACTGTTTCCGGCGGTCATAACGAGCTTATTCTGGCGCTTGGACATAATAAATTTAAAGTTTTAGGTGAAACTTTGGATGATGCGGCGGGAGAAGCCTTCGATAAAGTTGCCAGAATTCTCGGACTCGGTTATCCGGGAGGGCCGGTAATTTCCAAAATTGCTGAAAAAGGTAATAAAAACATATTTGATTTACCCAGAAGCTACCTTGAAAAAGGCAGTTTTGATTTTAGTTTTTCAGGGCTGAAGACCGCTGTTTTGAATGAGGTTAAAGAATATATAAAAAACAATAAACTTGATGATCAGTTTAAAGCGGACCTCGCCGCTGATTTTCAGGAAGCTGTTTGTGATGTTTTATCTGAAAAATTAATATGGGCTTATGAAAAATTCCCCGAAATAAAAGAAATTCATCTTGCGGGTGGTGTCTCAGCAAATTTGAGATTAAGAGAAATCATTCAAAAAAAATTATCCGGAAAAATTAAATTCAGATTTCCCAAATCTTTGTTGTATTGTACCGATAATGCGGCAATGGTGGCCTCTGCCGGTTATTATATTTTTAAGGGAGCTGAAAATAAATATTTACCCGGGACAAATATTGTTCCAACAACTTCATTTGAAATATGGTGACAAATAAAAGAAATAAGTTTTGACTTTAAGACTTTAAAATATTAGAATCCTTCTGCAGAAAAATATTAATATATAACCAAAAGTATTATGAAAAAGATCGGAAAAAATCTCCTCGTTATTGGAGCTGTTTTTCTTATTTCTTCTTCAATTTTTGCGGGATGTAAAAGTGAAGAAGAAAAAGCCCTGGAAGAATTTCTTGAAGAAACGGAAACCGTAGAAGAGGAAGCAGGAGAAGCTGAAGCTGAACCAACAGTTGAAGCTGATAGTTCACTTATTGATGAGTTAGAGGCTGAAGCTGAAAATGTGACTCTTACAGGTGAAATGGTCGAAAATGAAGATTTAGGCATCAAAGCAAAATGTCCCGGAACAGAAGAAGACGGCTGGAGTTGTGAAAAAAGCACATACGCGATCAGCGCCACAAAAACTGTAGATGGTTTTGCTGTTGGTGGTGTTGTTATGAGTGTTATGACAATGTCGCCTTCTCTTGAAGATGCCAATGATTTCTATACGGGTATTTATAAATCCGATGAAATTTTGAGTAAAAAGGTAACTGATGATTATATTGGCACATACATTGTTCTTGATACTTATGGAAGTTTGACAAGAAAATTAATATACATCAGAGAACTTGCCGATCAGAAATATCTACAATGCGATGCTGATTCTTATTTAAATGAAGAAAATTTTGATCATATTGCGGCTGAAGCGGTTAAGCTTTGTTTAAGTGCCGAGAATCTTTAGATGAAATTTGGATTTTAATCATGGGCCCGCCGGAGGCGGGCCCCCCTTTTTTATTATCTTTAGGCTTGTAAAAGTAAAAAAAAATGTTACAATAAATTTCAAGTGTTTTTTTTCGTATGGCTAAAGAAAAATCCGTAATCAGTGAATCTTTAAAATCTCCACGGGGTATGCACGATATTCTACCTTCTGATCATGAATACCATACATATATCAAAAAAGTCATAAGGCATCGGGCCAGGCAGGCTGGTTTTCGTCGTATCAGCACTCCCATTCTTGAATATACCGATGTTTTTAAACGCAGCCTCGGTGAAAATTCAGATTTATTCACCAATCAGGTTTATTCCTTCGATGATAAAAAGGGCCGCAGCCTCAGTCTGAAACCCGATGGAACACCCGGCGTTGTAAGAGCATATATTCAGCATAATATGGATGAACGGCCCCAGCCTGTTCTTCTGTATTATTTTGAACCACATTTTCGTTATGAAAATCCTCAAAAAGGACGTTATCGACAATTTTGGCAGTTTGGATTTGAAATAATCGGGGAAAGTGATCCTGCTCTTGATGCTCAATGTATCCAAATTGCAAATAAAATTAACGAAGATCTTGGTGTAAACGGACTTTATACATTACAGCTAAATACAATTGGGACTTCTGAATCCAGAGAAAAGTATTCACAGGTACTTGAAGATTATTATGTCGGTAAGGAAAGATCTCTTTGTGAAAATTGTAAAAAACTTCTTGAAGAAAACCCTCTTCGAATGCTTGATTGTAATGAAGAAGATTGTAAAATTTTAGCAGAATTAGCGCCTTCAATGCATGATTATATTGATAAAGAATCTCTGGAATATCATGAAGAGCTTATGGAATATCTCGATGAAATCGGTATCAAATATGAAAATAATCAAAAATTGGTCAGATGTCTTGATTATTATACAAAAACCGTGTTTGAATTCTGGGATGAAAAAGACGGCTCAAGCAACGCTACCGGTGGTGGGGGGAGATATGACAGCCTGATTAATACTATGGGTGGAAAAAGTATTCCCGCTGTTGGTTACGCAGGAGGAGTCGAAAGGATAATTGCAAATATGAAAAAAGAAAAAATTGTTGTTCCATCAAAAGACGAGCTTCATGTTTTTGTCGCACAACTGGGAAGGGAAGCTAAAAGAAAATGCCTGGGACTAATTGAAGATATGCGTGAATCAGGTATAAAATCAATGGGAGCTTTAGGAAAAGGCTCTATAAATATTCAGTTGGAACTTGCCGATAAGTTTAAAGTTCCCTATGCTGTTTTGATCGGTATTACAGAGGTGCGGGAAAATACCGCAATAATACGTGATATGAAAAAAGGTGTTCAGGAAACCGTTAAAATGGAAAAGGTGGTTGACAGGCTGGTTGACTTTATCGGAGAAAAAAATCTTGACAAATATTCTCCAGGAGAACTTCTTTATTCCTAGCAGGCATGATATATTATTTCTATGAAGAAAATCATTTTATTTATTTGTGTATTTATATTTACTTCCATTCCTGTTTTTGCAGGATCTTTTCCGGACGTTCCCGCGGACCATGCAAATTATGAAGCGGTTGAATTGTTGGATGAACGGGGAATTATCCATGGTTATGATGATGGGACTTTCGGTCCCGATAATCTTGTTAATCGTGCTGAAGCCATGAAGATAATTGTTAATGCTTTCGGTATTGATCATAACGGACCTTACAATCCTATTTTTCCAGATATTTTTGAAGATGAATGGTATTTTCCTTATGTCATGGGGGGATATAATACCGGCATAATTGATGGATATGATGATGGAACTTTTAAACCCGGCAATTATGTTAATTTAGCCGAATTTTTGAAAATTGTTGTCATAGCCTCCGATGTTGATTTGCCAAGTAATGTTCAGGGTGATGTTTTTGTGGATGTCAACAGCAGTGAATGGTATGCACCACACGCGCTTTTTGCGAGAGATCATAATGTTGTCATGCCGGATGATTACGGTTATCTGAATGCCGACCAATTTATGACAAGAGCCGCTGTTGCTGAAGCTATTTATAGGATGCTAAATGTTCTGGAAAATAATGGGGATCCTTATCCTTTAGATAAAAACTGGGATTTATATGTGAGTACTTTACTGCCTTTTAAAATAAAATATGATCCTTTGTCCTGGAAGCTGATTGAATATGATGATGAGGTCGTATTTTTCAGAGGCGATAAAGAATATCTGCAATTTTCCCCCATAAGGGTATATCC
>WJKQ01000145.1 GCA_014728975.1 Candidatus Peregrinibacteria bacterium
AAGAGGTGTATATGCATCGACATAATCGAAAGCATTTTGAAATAAAAAGTCTTCACGGATTGATTTTGTGGTTTCAAGGACAAGTCTTTCTTTTGATGAAAGAGCGTCCATTCCTACGAGTCTGACTATTTCTTCAAGGCTTGCTTCCTGCTGCAGCAGATTCA
The DNA here is from genome assembly GCA_014728975.1 of Candidatus Peregrinibacteria bacterium. GTDB lineage: Bacteria > Patescibacteriota > Gracilibacteria > UBA1369 > LOWO2-01-FULL-3 > WJKQ01. Next base: position 165 of record WJKQ01000145.1, read on the forward strand.
TTGCTTCCGCTCTGATGTTCTGATAATCTTCGGCGACTTCTTTTTTCCAGTAGTCCGATACGTTTTCGATATATAGAGAATAGCTGGTTAGCCAGTTGATCGCGGGAAAGTGACGTTTGTAGGCTAATTTTGCGTCCAGCCCCCAGAAAACTTTGGTTACTCGAAGTGTGTTTTGGGTTACGGGTTCAGAAAGGTCTCCGCCCGGAGGTGATACTGCTCCGATTACTGAAACCGTCCCTTCCCTTTCTTCCGAGCTGTGGCATGTTATGGCTCCCGCTCTTTCATAAAATTCCGCTGTTTTTGATCCGAGGTACGCGGGATATCCTTCTTCACCCGGCATTTCCTCAAGACGACCGGACATTTCACGAAGCGCTTCCGCCCAACGCGATGTAGAATCGGCCATAAGAGCTACATTATAGCCCATATCGCGGTAGTATTCCGCGATGGTTATTCCCGTATAAACCGAAGCTTCACGGGCAGCCACGGGCATGTTTGATGTATTTGCTATAAGAATCGTACGTTTCATAAGAGGTTCACCGGTATTTGGATCTTCAAGCTCCGGGAATTCCATAAGCACGTCGGTCATCTCATTTCCGCGTTCACCGCAGCCAATGTACACAATTACCTGCGCGTCGCAGAATTTCGCCAGAGACTGCTGTGTGACGGTTTTGCCTGCTCCAAATGGGCCCGGGATGCATCCGGCTCCTCCTTTTGTGATCGGAAAAAGAGTATCAAGTATTCTCGATCCCGTTACCAGCGGTTTGTTTGGAATATTCTTTTTCTTTACGGGTCTTGGTTCACGGATTGACCATTTTTGAAGCATTGTTATGTCATGAGTTTTTCCATTTTCTTCTTTAACGACTGCAATAACTTCTTCAATTGTGAAAGAACCGCTCTTTATTTCTTCCAGAGTCCCTTTTTTAATAGTTGGAGGAATCATTATTTTATGTTTGATCAGCGTGGTTTCTTCAACCTCTCCTATAACATCTCCTCCCTGCACTTCGTCTCCTTTGGACAGCACAGGATCAAATTCCCATTTTTTCTTATAATCCAGTCCGGGAACGTCGATGCCTCTTGTAATATACGCGCCTGCGGCTTCTTCGATAAGTTTTAAAGGTCTTTGAATCCCGTCGTAAATTGAAGTCAAAAGACCGGGTCCAAGTTCTACAGTCATTGTTTCTCCGGTTCTGTAAACAGGATCTCCGGGACCAATTCCCACGGTATCCTCGTAAACCTGGATAGAAGCTTCGTCTCCCTCTAATTCGATAATTTCTCCCATTAATTTTTCTTCTGAAACTCTTACCACTTCGAACATTCTTGCGTCTTTCATTCCATTCGCTATCACAAGCGGTCCGGATACTTTCGTTATAGTTCCTTTTTCCATGATTATTTAAGTTATTAGGTTGTTTTTATTTATTGATAAATTTATTCGCTGAATATATCGCTTCCTACTGCCTGTTCGACCATTTTCCCGATTCTTTTAATTCCGTAGCCTGCCGTTCCTTTGCTTCCGGGAACGGGAATTATTGCGGGAAGTGCTTCCCCGCTTAATTTTTTGTAATCGTCTTTTGAAATTTCGCTCGCGAAGTTTTCGGTTATAAATATTATTGCATAAGCAGGACGTTTTTCGCCGGTTTTTTCATCGACAGTGATTTCTTCATCTTTAAGTTTAAAAAGAAGCTTTACCGCTTCTTCCGTCGTATTGGCATCGAATGTTTTTAATCCGAGTCCTTTAAACCCAAGGATTGTATCTTTATTTCCGACAATTGCTATATTGTATTTTTCAGCCATTTTATTGTGATTAAATATACAATTCTCTTAGTCTGTTTCTGATTTCTTCAGGATCGATATTGTTTAATTTGTTAATCATTATCATTCTTATTATTAGTGCGTTGTTGTTTTTTGCGAGAAAATACGCGATCAGCGGTTCGGGGCCAAACGGAATTAATTTTGCTCTTTTTATAAATTCCGTAAGATAATTTTCCGCTTCTTTTTCAAGGTGTAAAAAAGTTTTTTCTTCTTCATAGTGTTTGTATCCGTTTTCGATTATTTTTGCGTAAGGTGTGTTTTTTATTAATTCGGGAAATTCGTTTAAATTTTGACTGTAGGCATCTTTGAATTTCGAATATGGAATTGTGCCGTTCCATAAAAATGCTATTTCGTAGAGATCAAGCTCTTTATCCTGAGTTTTCATCCGGAAAAACAATCTTATATTTGTTAGATCTATTAACTTTTGGATATATTTCTCAAGAAATTCATTTCTACTGTCTGTAGCGATTCCGTGGATGATCTTCATCAATTTTTGATCAAGGTAAAGGTCGATAATTTGAGGATTGTTTTCTTCTTTTTCAAATAATTTTTGAACTTTTTTGATTCGTCTCTTGATGTATTTTTCAGTATGTTCGTTTAGGCCAAATTGAGAATCGGTTTCTTCAAATATGTAATTTTTTAATGCCTCAAGCGGAATTGCTCCCATTTCTGAAAGCAGCTCTTTTATTTCTTCATAGTTTTTTCCGCTTAATTTTGCTTTCAGCATTGTTTTTATATTGTGAAAATCGTACTGGAAGAGAAGAATGTTTAGTATTCTCTTGTCGGGCGTCACTTTTGAAAGGATTTCTTTTATGTCCATCAACCCTTCATCAATAACTTTCTGAAATTCGGAAGGATTTTCTATGCCGGCTTTGTTATCCGAATAATCAAATTCATTAAGGATCCGGAAGGCGTCTTCACCGTCTTTTGCAAGCATCATTCTTTCTACCTCATTTTCATTTAAGAGTAGAGTCTCCAATGTACGTATTAATGCTACGCTGTATGCAAAGTCGTATTTGTTGGTCATGCAAATAATGATTTATTCAGTTTGATTTCAAGTGCGTCCCGTAGTTGTTCATTTATTATTGTTTCAAAAGAATTATCTATTTCCACTTTGTCGGTTTTGAGTATAAAACCGCCTTTTATGTCCGCGCTTTTGTCTGAAAGATAATATCCTTTGCCTGAATTTTTGATAGCGTTTTTTGTAATATCTTCTTTGCCTCTTGCCGGTACCACGACGGTATTTTCTTCATCCAGATCTGATTTCTTAAGCATTTCTGTAATGGTTTCCTCGTATTTATCTGATTCGCAGAGTTTTTTTATGGCAAGATCCATGGTTTCGTTTATCATCTTTCTTTTTGCTTCGAGAATTTGATTTTGCCGTTCTCTTTCTGCAAGATTTTCTGCTTTCTCCATGATTTTTTTGCTGTTTTCCTCAACTTTTCTATGCATACGATCGTCTATTTGCTTTTGGAGGGTTTTATATTCTTCTTCGAGTTTCTTTTTCTTTTCTTCAAAATCTTTTTTAAGCTGATCGATGCTTTTTTGGGTTTCTTTGTTAATCTTTTCCAGGATATCTATTAATGCCATGTTTTATTAATTATAAGATGGTGGTTTTAAGTTAGATCTATGAAGAATACCAAAAGAGCACTTATAAGGAATCCGAGTACGGCGTAGGTTTCTACCATTGCTGAAAGTACCATTGCTTTACCCATTTGAGACGCGTCTTTTGCGATCATATTCATTCCGGCGGATGATACTTTTCCCTGATGCATTCCTGAGAAAAGACATGCAAATCCGCAAGGCATACACGCAAAAAATAACTGCCATCCCTGTGCCATTGAAATTTCTGTTGCTCCTTCTCCAAGTATTCCCGTGAAGAGCAGGATCAAAAATCCGATAAGGAATCCGTATATTCCCTGTGTACCTGGTAAAGCTTCAAGGATAAGAACTTTACCAAATTTTTCAGGTTGTTCAGTTGTTACTCCCGCGCCTGCCTGTCCGGCAAGTCCTACACCAACTGATGAACCTATGCCTCCAAGAATTACTGCGATTGCTGCGCCAGCTAATGCGAGGGCGAGGCCACCCCATTGTGCGAAAAATTCTGCCATTTTGAATTTGGTTAATTAATTATTGTTTTATATAAATATATTTACTTTTTTTACTTAATGGTCTGAATTCTGCTCCTCCTCCTTCCATGAATTTTGTAAAAAATTCAACGAATTGAAGACGTCCTGAGTGTATAAATGATCCAAGAGCGTTTATTGCCAGATTAAATATATGTCCTCCAATAAAGACTAAGGCCATCAGAAGCCAGCCGATGTAAGGCAGGCCTCCGACCAGATCCGTTACAATATTTACAGCGAGTCCTATTATTGTTGTCGCAAGTCCAAGTGCCAGAAGACGGGAATATGAAAGAACATCGCTCATATACCCAACCAGGCCGTAAAGACTTATTATCCCTAAAAAAATTTTTACAATAATATTTTTTTTGCCTCTTCCCTGGGTTATTACGAGTGCTGCCGCGGCCAGGATCATCCACCATTTTCCGACTGCTCCGAGTGATTCCGGAAGGATTCCGGTGGCTGTTAAGATGTAAAATCCTATTCCGGAAATCATAAATACCCATGTTCCGGTGTCGAGTACCGCGTTTAATCTGTCTTTGGTTTTAAACTCGTGTACAAATTTCATGACAACTCCAAGGAGCACCTGAATATACCCGAGAGTCAAGGCCAAAATGAGGACAGTTATCGGGTTTGAGATTGCATTGATTTTTTGGAAAATAAACATTTTTTCTCCATTTTCTGCCGTGTAGGTTAAAAATTCGGGTACCTGATCGGGAGTAAGTCCGAACCATCCGCCAAAAAGTGCTCCGATAACGAATGTTACGATTCCACCGTACATTAAAAGTTTTACGAGTTTTTTTACGCTTTCCGCAAGTTTGAAATATTTAAGGATGAGTGCCATCAAAACAAACATGATTATTCCGTAGCCTGCGTCTGTTAAGCATAGTGCGAAAAACACAATAAAAAAGCTTGCGAGGAAAGGGGTGGGGTCAAGTTCGTCATGTTTTGGCAGTCCGTAAATTTTTGAAACCGCTTCGAAAGGTGCTAAAAACTTATTGTTTTTTATTACGACGGGTGGTTTTTCATCTTCTTCCGGTGTCAGTTCCGTGATTTCGAATTCTTTTGTTTCTTTTTCCAGTTCTTCTTTAAGCGGTTCAATGTTTTCGTGTGAGATCCATCCGTTTATTACAAAGTTGTAATTTGTATTTCCAAACTTTTTTCCGGTTTCAAGTTTTTCTTTCCGCCAGCCCAAACCATCGTAAACAATTTTTAAATTATCAAGATGCTTTGTGAGTTTTTTAAGCTCACTCTCGGTTTTTTTATTTTTTTCTTTGTTTTCTGCAATTTTTTCATCGATTTTCTTTAGATAATCCTTTATCAAACCTTTGGTTTTGGGAAGATCCGCTTCCTGGAATTTGTATTCCGAAAGTATTTGCCTTATTTCATTTTCCAGTTCTTTGCTGAAAGTAAATACAATGTAGGTGTTTACTTCATCAGAATTAATTATATCACTGCTTATAAGGCTGCTTGTTTTATGAATTTTTTCAATTGCCGGTCCGAAGGCGTTTGTTTTAAGTGTTCCGACAACCGTATTGGTTGTTTTTGTTCTGCCAAGTTCCTCGAGTTTAATACTTAGGTTTTTCCATGGAGAATAGAGAGTTTTTTCATTTTTCAGTGTAGAGAGATTGTTTTGTGCTTTCGTCAGTTCTTCTTCAAGTTCAAGACATTCATCAACAATTTTACTGTAATCGAATTCTTTGGTTTTTTCCTCGACTTCTTTAATGGTTAGTGTTATAGGTTGTGCAAAAAGTCCTTTCTTTTTTGAATATTTTGAAAGCAGATTTATGGCAAAACCAACATTCGCGTGATTAAGCTCGGTTTTTTGTAGTTTGTTTATTTCTCTGTAAGTGTCCGGCTTGATACCAGACTCTTCTTTTATTTCCGTGATGTCCAGAACGCCCTGATTCTGCAGGATTTCCAATATTTTTTCTTTGTTTGGCGTTGAAGCTATAAGCTGTATTTTTTTTAGTTTGGCTAGGGCCATATATTAGTCTTTAATATAGGTTAAAAAGCTGTCCACAATTTCTTCTGCGGCCTTTTCGTGTTTTCCCTTTGCTTCTGAAATTAGTTTGTTTTTTTGACTTTCGGTGGTGGCCATTCTGGATTTTAAAACTTCTCCTGCTTCTGTTTTAACGGTTTCCAGTTTTTCCGTGCCTCTTTCTTTTAGTTTTTTTTCGAATTCATCTGTCTTTTTTTCCAATTCTTCCCGTTTATTTGTCAATCCTTCATCGAGTTCTTTTTTTGACTGGTCAATTTTTCTTTGGGAATCTTCTTCCGCTTTTTTAATTTGTGAGATGGGATTGTCCTGATTAGTCATTTTAGTCTTGTTAACAAAGATGATCTTTAATTTTCAATTAAAGATTTGAAATTTTTTTTTGCGGAGTGAGTTTAGATAGCACTATTAAAAAAGTCAATGGTGAAAAAAATTATTTCGGCTTATTTCTTCTCATTTGTCTTGACAATTGAGTGTAAGTTTGCGGTGTTTATTATCTTTGGTCTGGCTATGTTTTTTAGGTTATCTATAAACAGCTGGCCGTAGTTTTTGGTTGCCAGTCTCGGATCCAAAATGACAACTTCTTTGTTTTTTGCTTCTCCGGTTAGTCGATTAATCATTTTTTTGAGGGAGAAAACAGCTCTTGGTACCTGAAATTCATAAAACGGATCTTCGTAATTTTTTTTTAAGGCTACAATGAAAGGGTCGCTGGGAGGGTCAAAGGGGATCTTATGTATTAAAAGGTTATCGATTAATTCGTGGTCCCTGAAGTTATCCCAGAAATTGGGAGTAATAAACAAAATGGAGTTTTCCGGACTTTGTTTGAATTTTTCTCTGAGTTTTCCCAATGATCCGGTTAACTGGGAGACTGTTGTTATATTATTTTTGTTTAGAAAGGGAGCAATCTTTAGCGTGAATTGATTTAGTTGTTGTTTTGAGTTGAATATTATCGCGGTTTTTCCTTTTTTCGCCTGCAGGTATTTTTCAATTTCATTTATGAGAGTATTTATATTTTGAGGAGTGTCCTGTGTGATGTAGATTTCCATGTTTTCTTTTTTTTCTTTTCCAAAGTGCAAGGGAATTTCTTTCGGAAGTCCCAGCAGATTTTTAATGAATTCGCCATTATCGTTGAGATCCAGATTTTCACTTATGATTTTATAATTTTGACAATTGTTTAAAATTTCCTCTATTTGTTGATTTATGGAAAGAGGATTCTTTCTGATTATTATATTTTTGGAAAAATCTTCTTCGATTAGGATTATGGAATTTTCGATGTCGGGTGTTAGAAATATTTCTTGAAGTTTTATCAGTGTGTCTTTCCAGTTTTGCAGGAGAGGATATGTTTTTTTGTTTATAATTTCTTTGAGTTCTTTTGATGTATATATAAGGTTTTTTACTGCTTTTTTTACATTTTCCAATTATTTTGATTTGATTTCAATTTATTTGACAATTGTTCTTCTTATAAACGGGTTTTGGTCATTGGTTTTTTCAAAAATTATTCCAATCAAGCCGAATAATATGGTTGATTTTGAAGAAAGGGACTGGATGGTCTGATTGTCAGGTTCGAGTTCTTTTAGCTCTTTGAGTTGATTCAGCAGAATTTCCAGTTTGAGGAAGGTTGAATAGTTGAAAAACAGTGATTTTGTGAGTTTTTCCAGATCAATTAATATCAGATCTTTAATTTTTGCTTTTTGGTCGATGATGTAGTTGTGTGAACATAAAGCAGGGCTGTTTATATCTTTTTTTAAAGCTTTCCGGAAAAACTTTTCTTCTTTAATGTCATAAAAATTTTTATTTATATTCACTTTGGGTATTGTTTCTTTTTCTTTGCCGAATAAAGTTATTTCGCTGAGTAAGCCGGTCGAGGTTTTTTCGAGCCAGATTATATATTTTAGAATAGCGCTTATTTCGTGATCTTCAAAAAAAGATTTGTTTTGAAATTCCGCGAGCCTTTTTGGTGAAATGTAGCTGGAGGGACTGTCAACTTTTGCTATGTTTTCCGGTATTTCTTTTTCGATCTGAAGGAAAAGTTGGTGGGGCAATGAAATATATGAATCTTTATCTATTTCTTTGATGAGATGCTTAATAAAAATCTTATAAGGTGGGGGCTGTTGGAAAAAGGAAGTTTTTTCTGTTTTAAGAAAATTTTCATAATATTTTGGGGGGAGAGAGATGTCTTCTGTTTTTTTTATTAGTTCTTTTGATTTTTTTGGTTTTAAATTTTTGGAGTTTAAAGTAAGTAAAAATTTTTTTAAAGGCCAATTTGCTTTTTTACAGAGGTTGTGAATTTTTTCTATTGTTTCAGGGGAAAGTTCCTTGAATTTTTCCGCAAGTTTCAAAAAAAGCTCCATCGCCGCGACCGCATCGTCCAGTGCGCGGTGTTTTTCTTTATGCTTAAGGTCAAGAGTGTGGCTTAGTATTTCAAGGCTGTAGGATGTGAGTCCCGGAATAATAATGCTTGAGAGCTGAACTGTATCATATTCCGGATTTTTAAGGTTTATTCCGTTCTCTCTTAGAAATCCCGTGTCAAATTGAATGTTATGTCCGATAATGGGGTGCTCTCCGATGAACTCTTTAATTTCAGGTGCTTTTTCATTGAAATTTGGTTTTTCTTTAAGATCATCGTTAGTTATTCTTGTTATATGTGTAATTATTTCCGGAAGTGTAATTCCCGGGTTTATTAAAAACTGTAGAACTTCTTTATTGCCTTTAAGGTCAAATTTTACGGCCCCGAATTCAATAATTTTGTCTTTTACAGGGTCAGTTCCTGTTGTTTCAAGGTCGAGGGAAATATACATATTTTTATCCTATATCAAAGGAAGTGCTTTGCAAATAAAATTACACACCGGTTACAAGGCACACTGCAAGTTTTACATATGTCTATTTAAGTTTTTTGACAAAAAAATATAAATGGATATAATGATTTGATTTTCAAAATTTAGAAAATCAAACGCCCTAGAAAAGCTCTTTAAAAATCAAAAATAAAAATAAAAAAGATCTCACTTCTCAGTGATGATTGATGGGTGGAGCGAATTAATTTATTTTGCTCGCTCTACCTTCTATCCTCGCTGGGGGATGATTGCTTCATTGAAGTAATCGAAGATGTCCAGACAGATCTGGACACTGTTCTGCCCTTTTCCTATTCGCTTTGGCGCGTGAGAAGAGGGAGCCCAGGCGGCCGGTGGTGCGGCTGAAAACAACACTAAACCTTGGCAGGAAATTAAAAACAAAAACAAAAAGTTCTCAGCAAATAAAAAAGCTGGCAGGAAAACTTTTCCCCGAAATATTTTCGGGGTTTTTTTATAAAATTTCCATTAAATTTCTTATTACTGCCGCGCTTTCAGCTCTGTTGATGGGTTTTTCGGGTTCAAATGTATCCGCTGTTGTTCCCTTCATAATATTGTATTCATAAACTCGTTTTACAGCTTCTTTATACCATTCGTTTCCTCTGATATCTCTAAATATATTCTCAGGCGTAATTCCTTCAATTTTATTTTCAATCTGAATGTTGTATTTGTCGATTGCGTTAGCGATTATTTGTGCGACTTCGGCTCTGGTTATCGGATTTTCAGGCCTGAATGTGTTGTCCAGGTATCCGCTAATAATATAGTTTTCAAATGCTGTTTTGAGATAACTGCTGTACCAGGCGTATTGTTCTACATCATTAAATTCATCCATACTTCCCCAAAGAATGTAAAGGTATCCTTTTTTTGCCAATGTTTCTATTACGATTTTTGTGAATTCCACACGATTTATGTTTTTTTCGGGTTTGTATGTGTCATCATTGTATCCATCGACTGTCCCCTGAGCTGTAAGATAATACACATCATCTCCATACCAGTCGTTTATTTCCACATCTTCAAATTCTTTTTGAGAATCCCAGATGGGATCAAGTGAATTTTGCGGATACCTGTGTTCAAATATGTTTGAAAACAGTTTTTCCAGATCAAGTTCAAGAGTGGTATGGGCTTCCGAAAATTCATTATTTATTTTTTCTGTTCCTTCAAGTTTTCCAAAAGGTGAAAAAATCAGGCCCAGATATTCTTTTGTTTCTGACACGTCCATAATATCTTTGGAAATTCCTTCCTGAACAGTTGAAAGGAAATATTGCGTATAGTCGTTTAGTTCGTCTACGTCTATATAACTGTAGCCTTGTGCGTTTTCAGAAAGTAGTGATTTAAGAGAAGAATTATTTTCCAGTCCTTCTTTGTAGTGGTCCTGAATATTTTTGTTGGAGGAAATCAGCAGGTGATTTTCGTCGGTGATCCCCATTGTTATTTTAAATGTTAAAAGATTGTTATTTAGTTTAAAAGCATAGGGGTTTTTTGTTTCTTTCTGTGTGAGTGTTATTGAAAACTGTGTGAGTTCACTGTTTCCAAGCTTCAGTGTTCCTTTTGTAAGATATGTATTGTTTTTGTCTCCGTGGAGAACTATTGAGTTTTCGTTTAAAATCTCATCCGCATCGATTGTTATTTCTTTCCAGAAGTAGTCAGTTAATTTATTTAATTCCGTTTCTATTTCGTTTTTTTTGTTTCCGAGTTTTGCAAGAATTGTGAATGAGGGAAACAGTTCGCCGCTATCCTGGATTATGGAGGCGGTTTCGTTTTCAAAAGCTGATAATATTTTTTCCAGATTTATTTCTGATTCTTGCATGAATGATGATATGAATTCTTGATATTCGGGCATTGTTTTTAAAAATTCCAAGGTTTTTGAAGGTATCGTATTGTTTTGGAAAAATATTATGTTTTCTTTTGGCAGATATTTGTAAAGGGAAGCGCTTCCGGAATTTGAAAAATCAAGGCCGGCTTCTACCAGTTTTGAAGGATCAAGGTCGAGATATGTATTTATTTCAAATCCGTAATCTGTTTGTCCGACTCCCACGCCCTCTATAAGAACTGCGCTTAGCATGGTTTCATTATAGGGTTCTTCCATTCCGGGATCGAAAAGTTCTTTCAGTACAATATTAAAATCCGGAATATAAATATTTAAACCACTGTCCGGTGAGATTTTTTCTTTTGTTTCTTTGAAAGATGAATTTTCGTTTAATGCAGGTATGCATTCTGTTTCACATTCGTCATGATATTGTTCTATAAGGAAAGTGGGGAAGTTTTCGTCAGCGGAAAAGATTGTATATCCGTCCAGGTAGCTAAAAGTTCCGTTTATTATTTCAGGAGTGTATATTTTTATTCCTGCGGTTTCGGTAATTATTGAATTGTTTTGTAAATAAGGGGTGACGATATTGTTTATATAGCTGTTTTCAGGCATTTTGAAGATAAAACCCGTTTGTGGATATGCAATACCATATTCGTTTTTTTCACCTTCAAAATAAGCTAATGTTATAGATGTGTCTTTAAGATGACTGGAGATGTAGTCAAGAACTTTTTCCGCGTCGGCGCCCTTTTGTTCATCTTCTATTTCCCATGTGTTAAAACTTTCTTCAAGAAACATTTTATGAATTAGCTGTTCATAGTATTCTTTAACTTTTCCATCCATATTTTTCGGGTTTGCCTGTATCATATATTGGGTATTTTCTCTGAGAATGTCTCCGGGGGTATTTGCGGCAAAAGCCGTTCCGGAGATAAAAATCATAAGGAAAGCAAGTATTGTTATTGTTTTTTTCATTACGTTGGATTAATGGATAAATATAAAACTTGACAAATTTAGTGTTGTTTTTATATAAGGTCAATTAGATATTACACAATTATACTGTGCGTGTTAATGAAATTTTAGACAATATCGGTGACATAGGCTGGAAAGGCTCTGAGGATGATCAGGGGAGAGATTGTCTGCCTTATATGGAAAATGAAGATCTTTCTCATGGAGTTTTCAGGGAAATGGCGGAGGATATCAGGTCACGCGCGGAAGTGAACGGTATGAGTGTATCGGTTGAAGAGGATCCTTTCGGGAATAGTTATGTGACTTTGTTTGGCGATAACATAGATAAATGTGTCATGATCTGCTCCCATCTGGACAGTGTAATCAGAGGTGGAAGATTTGATGGTGTTTTGGGAGTTTCTGCCGGTCTCGATGTTTTGAACAAATTTGTTGATAGAGGAATAATTCCGAAAACTTCTATTAAGGTCGCGGCTTTTAGGAGCGAGGAAAGTTCCGTTACCGGCAAATCCTGTCTGGGGAGTGCTCTGGCCACGGGCAGTTATGAAATTGACGACCTGAAAAAGATTGAGCAAAGAGTTCTTGGGAAAACGATTTTTGATATTCTTCTGGAACGCGGATTGTCGGAAAGGAATCTTCAATTATTAAAGGAAAATCCTTATATTGACGGAGATGGTCTTGAAGCGGTTTTGGAAGTACATGTTGAACAGTCGGATGTTTTGAATTCGGCTGATAAGCCGTTTGGAATTGTTATTCACGGTATTGGCGGTTCAAGAAGGAGTAATCTTGTTGTAAAAGATTTAATTGAAAGTTCTTCAAATAATGAGGGTAATTTAAAATTGTTGCGTTGCGTGGTTAACGGTGAAGCCAATCATTCGGGCGGTACTCCGATGAATGGAGAAATATTTGATGGTTCTCCCGTTAGTATGAGAAAAGATGCTCTTTTGGCTGTTGCAAAATTTTTGAAGGAAAACAGTCTGGGGAATGTCGTTGAAGTTTCCGTGCCCGGTGGTACTTATAATGTGATTCCGGGTCAATGTGTATTGGATGTTTTGGTATCTTCGGAGGACGACGTTGAGGAAATAGAAAAAAAGTTTGAAGCTTCTCTGAAAGACGGGATGTTTGTTGATTTTGAAGTGATGGACAGGGAAAGTGCTGATATTCAATGTATCAGAGATGAGGTTTTAGCTACGGCAATGGATATAGTTTGTGAATGTGAAGATCTCGCACGTGAAACCGCGGTTTCTACACGGGGGCTTGTAAGGGCTACTATAGGCAACGTTTTGTGTGAAGAAGGAAATGTTACTTTGTTTGTGGATCAGAGACGTCTTGATAACGATATTGCTGATAGAATGGCCGAAGAATTTTTGGAAAGAATTAATTCGGTCATGAAAGATACAGATTTCATTGAAGTTGTTGAAGATGAAGGTAGTCTGAAATTGACTTTGGCTACGCCTTTTGGAGGTGAAGAGATTCAAAATGTCATGAGGGAATTGTATAAAAAACTTTATGGAAGTCTGCCTTTGGAATTGGGGTCGATGCCCGGTCATGATACATCAAATATAATACGTTCAAGAAGAAATGAACATGTGCCGGCGGGAATGATCTTTGTTCGTGGTAGAAATGGAGGTATAAGTCATCATCCAAAGGAGTATTCTCGTAGAGAGGATATAGGTAAAGCTGTGGGTTTTCTTTTTGAGACGGTTGATGAGCTGGCGTTTGAAGTAAAAAAAGAATCTTTTGAGGATTTTGTTGCCTAAAGCATTTCTGTGAATTTGTCAAAGAAATGGGTTGTATCGGTGGGTCCCGGTGTTGCTTCAGGATGAAACTGGCATGAGAAAAAGGGGAGAGTTTTATGCATTATTCCTTCTACGGTTTTATCATTTGCGTTTCTGAGCCATGGTTTCCAGCCGGGTTTTAGAGTTTTTTCATTGATGGCAAAACCGTGGTTTTGGCTTGTGATGTAACAATGTCCTGTTTCTACGTCTACACACGGCTGGTTTTGGGAACGGTGTCCAAATTTAAGTTTGTATGTTTTTGCTCCCGAGGCCAGCGCCATTATCTGGCATCCGAGGCAGATTCCGAAAATCGGTTTTTTAAATTTCAATGCTTTTTGAACTATTTCAATTAATTCTTTAAGGAGCGCAGGGTCGCCGGGTCCGTTCGAAATAAATACACCGTCAAATTCCGGTTCCTTTTCTGTGAAATCATAATTCCAGGGGACTCTTATAACAGTAATGTCTCTTTCCAGGAGGCTTCTTAAGATATTGTTTTTCATTCCACAATCGATACAGATAACTTTTTTTGAACCTTTCTTGTAAGTTTTTGGTTTTTTAATGGATACCTGTGAAACAAGATTTTCCGGGTCGGGATCGTAAAATCCCGGTTCCTTTTTGTTTTTTGGAACTATTTTTCCCAGGATAGTTCCATGTTCGCGGATTTTTTGTGTTAATTTTCTTGTGTCGATCCCCGTTATTGCCGGGACATTATGCTCTTGGAGCCATTTTCCCAATGATTTGTTTGCGTCCCAATGGCTGTAATTTTCTGAATATTCTGAAACTATGATGCCGGAAACCTGAATTTTTCCGCTTTCAAATCTTTTGCTGATTCCAAATTTATCTTTGCATGCTCCTCCTGTTCCATAGTTGCCGATAAGAGGGTAAGTAAAAGTTAAAATCTGGCCTTTATATGATGGATCGCTCATACTTTCGGGATAGCCTATCATGGATGTATTAAAGACGACTTCGCCGGCTGAAGATGTGTCCGCGCCGAAGCTTTCTCCAGTTATTTCCGTACCGTCCTGTAAAATTAGTTTTGCTGTCGTCATCGCGGATATTTTAGGGGGCAAGTTAAATTATGGCAAGTATTTTCATGTTGTTGGAATGGCTTTACAAATCACCCGTAGTTTTTTACAGTGTTTTATGCATAAAAAAGAAAAATATGGAGCTTGAAGGGAAGCACATTTTGTCCACGAAGCAGTTTGATCCGGAAAGTCTGACTGCTTTATTTGAATTGACGACCAAAATGGAGGTTATACTGGAGAAAGGTGAAAGCGATATTCTTTCAGACAAAATTTTGGCGGTACTTTTTTTTGAACCTTCCACAAGGACACGTTTCAGTTTTGAGTCCGCGATGCAGAGGTTGGGGGGAAAAGTGATCAGTAACGCGCAGATGATGGAAACTTCTTCCATTCAAAAGCTTGAAAGCCTTGAGGATACGGGAAAAGTCATATCACAAATGGTTGATGTTGTTGTGATGAGGCATCCGGAGTCCGGTTCTGTTACAAAATTATCTCAAAAAAGCAAAGTTCCTGTAATTAACGCCGGGGACGGTTCTTCAGAACATCCTACACAGGGGCTTCTTGATTTGTATACGATATGGAAGGAAAAAGGAGGGCTTGACGGGTTGACTGTTGGAATTATAGGGGATCTTAAATATGGACGGGTTCCTCATTCACAATGTGATCTGTTAAGGCATTTTGATGTGAAATTCGTATTTGTTTCTCCTGAAGAACTTGCTCTTCCGAGAGAAATTATTGATGAGTTGAGAAGCCGGCACAGAGAAATTAGAGTCAGTGAAAATCTTGAAGGTACTATTCCCGATATGGATGTTATCAGTATGACAAGGATCCAAAAGGAGAGATTTGAAAGTGAAAAAGAATATGAAAAATATGCGGGGATGTATATTTTGGATGAAAAGCTTATGGCAAAAGCAAAGGAGGATGCGATCGTGATTCATCCTCTGCCTCGCGTTGATGAAATTGATGTCGAAGTGGATAAAGATAAAAGAGCAAAATATTTTGAACAGGTCAAAAACGGTGTCGCTATTAGGATGGCGCTTTTATCGATGGTTTTAGGAGTTGAAATATAATTTATGGCGAAAATTCTTTTAAAAAATGGAGAAATTGCTTCAAGTGGAGGTGTTTTTAGGAAGGATATTCTTATTGAGGAAGACAAAATCAGCAACATTTTGGATAAAGGTGAGAAGGTTGGAGACGCGGAAGAAATTGAATGTAAAGGAAAGGTGATACTACCCGGTGTTATTGACGCGCATGTGCATTTCAGAGAACCGGGTGCAACCCATAAAGAGGATTTTGAAAGTGGTTCAAAAGCGGCGGTTTCCGGTGGCGTGACAACGGTTTGCGATATGCCCAATACTAATCCTTCAACTATAACTTTAGGTAACCTAAAGTCAAAAAGAGAGCTTATAAAAGGGAAGAGTTATGCCAATTATTTATTTTACATAGGATATAACGGGAAAAATATCGATGAAATTAACAAGACTTCAAATATATCGGGTGTAAAAGTATATTGTGCTGATTCAACAGGGAATTTAGGTATTTCTTCTATGGAATTGGAGAACGCTTTTTCAGATATCGACAGAGATAAACTTTTAGTGTTTCATGCTGAAGACGGCGAATGCGTAAGTCGGCATAAAGAGGAATATTTTGTTGAATTTCGTGGGAGAGAAAATGACTTGCCGGCTTCGATTCATTCCAAAATTCGTCCTCCGGAATGTGCGGTAAAAATGGTTAAACGTCTTTGTGATCTTGCTAAAATTCATAACAGGCCCATTCATATTTGTCATGTTTCAACAAGTGAGGAGCTTGAGATTATAGCCGAGCATAGAAAATTCGGTGTTACCTGCGAAATCGCGCCTCATCATTTGACTTTATCGGAGGATGATTATGATCGTTTTGATAATTTTATAAAGGTCAATCCACCTGTCAGAGATCGTTTTGAAATATTCGGGCTTTGGAAAAATATAAAAGCTGGAGTGGTTGACAACATTGCGACCGATCACGCACCTCATTTGAAGGAGGAAAAAGAAAAACCTTATCTTGAAGCGCCTGCTGGAATTCCAGGAGTTGAGATGATGCTTCCAATTTTGCTTAATACCGTAATTAATGAAGGAATGACTTTTGAGGAACTCGCGATATTGTGTTGTGAACGTCCGGCTGAAATTTTCCGCATGAAAAATAAAGGTTTTATCAAAAAGGGGTATGATGCCGATCTTGTTATTATAGACAAAGAAATAGAGAAGGAATTGAAAAATGAGGATGTCGTAAGTAAATGCGGGTGGTCGCCCTACAGCGGCAGTATTTTTAAAGGGTGGCCGATTATGACCTTTGTTAATGGAGAGCTTGTTTATGAAAAAGGGAAAATTATCGGAAAGCCAAATGGCAGGGAAGTGGTTACTACTTGAATTTTTTAGGGATTACTATAAGTTCTGTTTGTAAGGTAAATTAATATAAATTGTAATGAAAAAAATATTAGCTTTATATTTTTTAATAACTGCTTTTGTTTTTTGCGGCTGTTCGTTGGGAAATTTTTTTATCAACGATGTTGAAATTCATAACAGTCTTGTGGAAAAAATGGACGCTGTTTTATTGGCGGAGGAGAAATTTTATGAAGAATATTGGGTTTTGGAGGAAAATGGAGATAACACTTCTTTTATCGAGGCTTACAAAGTTTTTAAAAAAAGCGTGGAAGAACTGGACCGGTTTTTTGGCGAAACTGAATTTGTCTCCGCACAAAAGGCATTTGTTGAGAAATATCGCTGGAGTTACAAGCCTTTTGTGGAAAATTATGTGAATTATGCCGGTGATTTAGCCGGAAAGGTTGAGAATGAAGAATATTCTTTTGGATCCATTGAATCGTATTTTGATCAACTGGATGAATATACGGTAGATTATGTGGCTATTCATAATGATCTTATCGATGTGATAAATGAGCAATCGGATTATCCAAATAAATAAATTTGAAAATTTATGGAAAATTTATCGGTTGAATTTTGTGGAGTAAAGTTTCAAAATCCTGCAGTTTTGGCTTCGGGTATTTTGGGTGTTACTGCCAGTAGCCTTAAAAATGTTGTAAAAAACGGTGCCGGAGGTGTTACCACCAAATCCATCTGGCTTGAAGAACACGGGGGTCATAAAAATCCTACAATGTTTGGGACGGATCATTATTTTATGAATGCTGTTGGACTTTCTGACGCGGGGGTTAAGAAGGCTTTGGGAGAAACCTTTCCCGAATATAATAAAAATAAACCTGCTCCCATAATTGCCAGTATCGTTGCCGGAAATCTGGAGGATTTCGGTAAGCTGGCAGATGAGATTAATAAATGTGAGCCCGATATTATTGAGGTTAATATTTCATGTCCCAATATTGAAAATGAATGTGGAAAATCATTTGCTTGCAGTAAAACGGACGCGTCAAAAGTAACCGAAGTTGTCAAAAAAAATTCAAAGAAACCGGTAATAATAAAATTATCGCCAAATGTTCCGGATATTTCCGAGATCGCCAAAGCTTGCGCGGACAAGGGTGCCGACGGGTTTTGTGCGATTAATACAGTCGGTCCGGGTATGGCTGTGGATATAGACCTTAAATTACCGATTTTGTCCAATAAAGTGGGCGGAGTTTCCGGACCCGGTATAAAACCTGTCGCTGTCCGGTGTGTATATGATGTTTATAAAGCAACAGGATTACCCGTTATCGGAACAGGAGGTGTTATTACGGGTAAAGATATGATTGAGATGATGATGGTTGGGGCCAGACTGGTGGGGATGGGAACGATGGTTTATTATCGTGAAGCAAAAGGATTTGGAAAAGTAGTTAAGGAAGTAGAGGATTGGTGTGATAAAAACAGAGTTAAAAAAATAGAGGATATAATTGGAATAATTGATTAATTTTATTTTATGGATCTGAAGAAGTATGATACAAGGCCGGCTGTGGTTCCTATTAAAAAAATTGTCAGGGAAAATGATATTGTAAATACTTATGTTTTTGAATATCCGCTTGGTGCTGAACCCGGGCAGTTTGTGATGCTCTGGATTCCCGGTGTTGATGAAAAGCCTATCTCCGTTGCGTATGACGATGGTAAGGTGTTTTGGCTGACTGTTTGTAAGGTTGGTCCCGGTACCCAGGAGCTGTTTAAATTAAAAAAAGGCGATAAAGTTGGAATAAGAGGTCCTTTTGGAACGAAGTATAAATTTGACAGGAGAGATAATCTGGCTCTTGTCGCAGGCGGTTACGGCGCGGCACCGATGTATTTTGTGGCTAATGAAGCTGTAAAGAAAGGATGCGGAATTGATTTTTTGATCGGCGCAAGAAATAAAGATCTTCTGATTTATACGCAAAAGGTCATGGGGCTTAATGATGTTCGTCTGCATATTGCCACCGATGACGGTTCAGCGGGTTTTGAAGGTTATATTACCCAGGTTCTTGAGGATGTTCTTGGAGAGGATCCGGAAATTAATAAAGTTTTTACTTGCGGTCCTGAGCCTATGATGAAAGTTGTGGGTGATATTTGCGCGAAGGCAGGTATAGACTGCTGGCTTTCTATTGAAAAATACATGAAATGCGGATTTGGAGTTTGCGGACAATGCGCTGTTGATGATACGGGAGAATTGGTTTGTAAGAAAGGACCTGTAATGTCGTATGATTATGTAAGGAAGCTTCCTGAATTTGGAAAATACTATCGGGATGCGCAGGGTCAGAAACATTATTTTAAAAGTTAAAATATGAAACCGTATAAAAAAGAATTTATAAAACTTTTGGTTGAAGCTGAAGCGATTAAATTTGGTGAATTTGTTTTGAAAAGCGGGCGTACTGCGCCTTATTTTTTGAATTCAGGAAGTTTTTACACCGGTGATTTTGTTACGAGGCTCGGAAAAGCATACGCGGAAGCTTTTTTGGATTCCGGCCTTGAAGCTGATGTTATTTTTGGTCCCGCTTACAAGGGAATTCCATTGGCGGTGACAACGACTTCCGTGCTTTATTCCCAATTCCAAAAGAATATTTCTTACTGTTTCAACAGAAAAAGCGAAAAAGCTTACGGACAAAAAGATAAATTGATCGGGGCGCCTTTAGACGGTAATATAAAATTGCTTTTAATCGATGATGTTATAAC